>CAIWSO010000156.1 GCA_903915315.1 uncultured Spartobacteria bacterium
AGTGAAAAACTGCGCTCTAACGCCATTATCAGCGAAGAAGCGGCCCGACAAAAAAAACTCGACTGCGATATTGCTCGGATTGAAGCCCGCCGGGCGGAAGCCGTCCTACACGAAAAAACCCTCTATGCCCCATTTGACGGTTTTATCCTTCGTATCTTGAAGGAGCCTGGCGAAACGGTGGGCCGAGTGGATAAGGTCATCGATATTGTCGACATCAAAACACTTCATGTGGATGCCTACCTCGAAGGGGAATGGAAAGACCGTTTGAAAGAAAACACCAAGGCCGCCATTGAAGTTCCATCGATGGGAGAAAAAAAATTACCCGCTTCCATTGGCATGATCGATCCCGTTGTGGATCCCTCAAGCGGCCTCTTCCGAGTGCGACTCCTTCTCCCAAACCCCGACATGTCTATTCCTTCTGGTATCCCAGCCAAGGTCACATTCTCATTTTAATAAACCCATGCCAAAGCGCGTTCCCATTTTTCTCACGCCTGAAAATGCTAAGCTGCTCGAGGCGCTTTGGAATGAGCACTCCGGTGCCGTGCATTCCATGCTCATGGCCTTTTGCGGAAACCAAAATGACGCCGGTGACATCCTTCAAGATCTTTTTCTTCGCCTGAGTCGCGATCCCTCGACGCTCACGACCATGAAGTCCCCACGGGCATTCTTAGTCGTGTCTGCCCGCCGACTTGCTATTGACCTCGCCCGTAAACGTACAGCCGAGCTGAGGCGCCAAGAATCCCCCGAAGCCGTTGCTCATTTTCATCCCACGCCAGCGGCTCCCTCCGCAGACAAGGACTTGGCGAATATAATCCAAGCCGCGCTACAAAAACTGCCACCGGATCAACGGTCAGTCATCGAAGCTAAGCTTTTCCATGGGAAAACACTGGCCATTATCGCCGAGGAGCAAGGAATCCCACTTAATACGGTGGCCAGCCGATTAAGATATTCTTTAGACAAACTTCGCAACGAGCTTCGTCCCCACTATGAAAATATGAAAAATCCTATCGCCCATTCTTCCAATTCTTCCGAGCGCCTCATCAAACCTCTCGAACCCAAACGCGTCCCTAGCGTGGCCCCGGGTCTCGAAGGGGTCGCCGCGATGGCGATAGATGATTTGGATGATAACTGCGTTTTTCTGCCGCCAGAAGAAACATCATCATCTGGAGATATTGAAACTTCAGGATGCGACCCTGGCGGCAACGCTTGGGAAAACATGTTCACGCCTATCGCAGTTGAGCTTCCTCAAGATGATACTGAAAACACTGGCGAACTAGAGATTGTCATTGAGGACGACACGGATTTCGAATTGGTCGACGACGAAAACCTCGCCACCGATGAATTCCTAGAAATAGTGCCTGCAGGAGAATTTCCTGAAGTAGTCATTTGCGAACTCCCTCCGCCGGTCGTTGAAAATTTCGACGAACCGATCATCATCACATGCGAGCCTTACCCCTTCCCTGAAACGATCGACCTGTCAGTAGAAAATCCAGAACTCATCGACGTTTCCGAACAAAACGCTCAAGAAATCCTTGAGCAAATTTTCGAAGGCGAGATTGAGATCGTGGATGAAACCTCTGATGGGAATCCCGAAGATAAGATCGATCTCGATGAAAATGAGGGTTTCAGCCTTAGTGAATACAACGATTATCTTCAGAGGGAATACGATATTTTCGTAGCCCAAAATCCCGATTGGATCACCGAAAACTCCGGCGGTGACATTCAACTTCAAGTCATCACGCCAAGCCAATACGCCGAAATCGAATTCTCCGATCCAGGTGCTGCCCAATCTTTCGATGCTTGGTTTTACAATAATTACATAGCACCTTATGAAAATGAGACGCCTGTCGAAGGTGGGTCGCTTAACCTAGGTGGTCAACCCCACGATTACGGCACGCTTCTTACAACTGATCAACCTGACAGAACAGGAATTCCAGAAGCTTGGTGGAGAGGTGGCATTGTCCAGCTTTCCGGTGATGGTGAGATTGCTTACAAAGCTGGCATCGTCTCTTTTTATCCAGGATCAACGCCCCTTGTGGTGGCTAACAGCGGAACACTTGACGAGAACCAACCGGTCACCGAAAAATTTACTGAGGAAGAAGGAGCGAGCATTTTAGCGAACAACCAAAACTTCGCTCCGGGCAGCTATCAATTCACCACTGAAGGGGTGGTTTCAGATCAGGAAAATGACGCTTCCACAAAGACACCGTCTGTTGAGGCCGTCACCAAGACCGCCAATGAACAATCTGTTTCTCATGTGATTCAACCCTCTCCTTTCTCGTCCGTAGTTCCGATCGTGAGCGGATCAGAGGAAACCATCGATTCCGTCTCGAAAGATCAGTCGATGTTTACCGAAAATACAAAGACCTCCTTTGCTGCCGCCGACTTGCCGATTCTAGTGGAAACCAAAACAGCTCTCGCTCC
>CAIWSO010000157.1 GCA_903915315.1 uncultured Spartobacteria bacterium
ACATCGGCAGTATTTGTGTCGAACAAATGATCAACCAAGGGTTTGAGGTTTCGGTCTTCGACAATCTCACCGAAGGCCACGCCAAAGCGGTCGACCCTCGCGCCGATTTCTACCAAGGCGATCTCGCAGACCGCTCGGTCTTGAGGCACGTTTTTGAAGAGGTCAAGCCCGATGCCGTGATGCATTTTGCCGCCAATGCCTTGGTCGGCGAGTCGATGACCAACCCCTCAAAGTATTTCCGCAACAACGTCAGCTCGGGAATCAACCTTTTGGATATGGTAGTCGAGTTCGGGGTTAAAAAATTCGTCTTTTCCTCGACCTGCGCGACCTTTGGCATTCCCGACCGCATGCCCTTGGACGAGTCCCTCCCTCAAAAACCCATTAATCCCTATGGTGAGTCCAAACTCATGTTTGAGACCATCCTTCGATGGTATCACGAAATTCACAAAATTTCCTTCACCGCTCTTCGCTATTTCAATGCCGCTGGAGCGTCCGAAGCATTTGGCGAGGATCACCGCATCGAAACCCATCTCATCCCAAACGTCCTCAAGGTCGCTCTTGGTCAGCGCGAATCGGTGGATATTTTCGGCACCGATTACCCCACCCCGGATGGCACCTGCATTCGTGACTACATCCACATTCTAGATCTCGCCCAAGCTCACATTCTGGCCCTCAAGGCGGAGAAAAGTGATTTCTACAATCTGGGCACGGGAGGCGGAACTTCCGTTCGCGAAGTGATCGAGACCTGCAAAAAAATCACCGGTTCCGATATCAAAGCCATTGAGAAACCCCGGCGCGCAGGGGACCCCCCACGCCTCATTGCCGCCTCGGATAAGATCCGTCGCGAACTCGGTTGGGTGCCTCGCTTTGAAAATATTCAGACCATCGTGGAAAGTGCATGGGCTTGGCATGTGAAGCATCCGAACGGATACGGTGATTAGCGAAACGGCTCCGAGCCATCCCTCGCCGCACCACGTGAGTTTTAAACCGTTTCTCAAATCCACCCTTGATCTTGTCACTCTGGATATTTAATTTCGGCGCTTCATGAGGAAGTTCCTGTTTATTCTGTGCCTGCTGGCCTTGCTGCCATGCGCTCGCGCGCAATTCGGGAACTTTGGTGATATCCCCATCGAGATCACGGCCGACGGCAATACCCGCTTCGAGGAAGGCGTCGCCATTGCCGAGGACAACGTTCAAATCCACTACGGAAAATACAGCATCTTTTCCGACTATGCGGAATACAACCCCGAGACCCGTGATATCCTTCTCATTGGAAACGTCCGCCTTTACACACCTGATCAGGTTCTGACCGGCCAGCGCTCCCTTTTTAATCTGGAAACGAAGCAAATGCGTGCCCTCGAAATGTCGGGATCCCAATACCCCTACTACTTTCGAGCATTCCATTTCCGTGCCGTTTCCCAAAAAGAATTCCGCATACGCGATGCCACATTCACCGCCCACGACTCCTCGAAGCCCGATTTTCACGTGCGGCCACGCTCGATCCGCTTTTACCCAGATAAAAGAATCATCCTCACAAACACGACCCTCTACGTCGGACAAACTCCGGTTTTCTGGTTTCCCT
>CAIWSO010000158.1 GCA_903915315.1 uncultured Spartobacteria bacterium
CCAGCAGTTCTTTTTGTGGCGTTTTTGCTATACGGTTTTGTGCGTCCATTCATCTCCAAGGCTATTCGCAAAGAGATTGAAGAGGACTCCGGCGAAGACTCGGATACCGACGAAATCGTCAACAAATAGCGACCGAAGGGGCAAAAAAACTCTTCAGTCGCGGGTTCCCATCCGCTCAACGAGCTCAAATTCCTGCCGGAGCTTGGCGATGTGCTTGGCCGGCAAGTAACCCCGCCACTGGCTGCCTGGATAAATGATGCAATCACGACCCACAAGCGACCCGGGGCTGAGAACGCTATTGCATCCGATCTCCGCGTGATCCCCAACCAAAGCGCCAAATTTTCGAAGCCCCGTGGAAACTGCCCCCCCTGACGTTGGAATCGATACCACGCCTTTATCCAAACGGACATTGGAAAGAATGACCCCCGCGCCCAAGTGCGCTCCATGGCCCAAAATGGAATCGCCCACATAGTTAAAATGCGGGATTTGGGCATTGTCAAAAATCAGGCAGTTTTTGAATTCCGAGGAATTTCCAGCCACAACGCCATCACCCATGATGACATTTTCCCGAATGTAGCAACCATTGCGAATCTCGCAGTTCTCACCGATCCAAGCTGGCCCTTTGATCATCGCCCCTTGCTCGATGACGGTGTTTTTCCCAATGAATACCGCCCCACTCACGAATGGCTTGCCGATCAGTCGTCCATGGAGTCCTGGCTTGAGGCGAAACTGAAGGTAGCTGGCAATTTTCGGCAGCACATCCCAAGGATGCTCGATATTTTCAAATAAATTGCGGTGCTCGCAATGGCTGAGGTCAAAAAATTCTTCAATCGAAAACATAATATTAGTGGTTCATCGGCGCAGGTGCGGCCGGCGAGAGTTTTTGGCCATCCTTGGTATCCTTGACGATCCAACCCAGTGCGAGAATCTCGTCCCGCAGGGTATCACTGAGCTTCCACTCCTTGGCCGCACGCGCTTCCGCTCGGCGCGCCAAAATCTGATGCACTTGATCGGGGACGGGCTCCGCATCGGGATCAAAGACCAGCACAGAATTCACCCCCTCGAGCCATCGCAGAAGATAGGCCGCCTCATTGGGGGTGAGCGTAGCAGCATCCATCCCACGATTCGTTTGACGGATCATTTCGAAAACAGCCCCCAACGCAGCAGAAATATTCAGGTCATCATCCAACGCCAACTCAAAGGCGTCCACTCCTTCAACAGGAACTTCTCCGGTAGCACCTGCAGCCAATGCACGAAGGCGAAGCGTCCACTCATCCAGACGCTGCAAGGCGCTGCGAGCCGCTGACAACCCTTCAAAGGTGAAGTTCAGAGGTTCACGGTATTTCACGGATATGAGCGCGTAGCGGACCTCTCGACCAGTCCAGCCTTTGTCTGTGAGGTCCCGAAGGGTGAAGAAATTCCCTGCACTTTTAGCCATTTTGGAACCCTCGACTTGCAGATGCTTGCAATGCATCCAGAGTCGAACGAAGGGGCGTCCCGTGACGCATTCCGTCTGAGCGATCTCGGCTTCGTGATGCGGAAAGATATTGTCCTCGCCACCACAATGGATATCGAGTTCGTCGCCGAGGATTCCCGTCGCCATCGCGCTGCATTCGATGTGCCAACCAGGCCGTCCCCTCCCCCAAGGGCTCTCCCAACCCACATCGCCATCAGCCTCATCCCAAGCTTTCCACAGCGCAAAATCTCCGACGTTTTCCTTTTCGTATTCGTCACTACGCACACGAACACCATCTCGCAGCTCATCCAAATTGAAGTGAGCCAGTTTTCCGTAATTGGGGAACGAACGAATGCGAAAATAAACCGATCCGTCATCGGCTCGATAGGCGTGGCCTTTTTCCATCAGCACGCCAATCATCGAGATCATTCTTTCGATATGATTCGCCGCTGTCGCTTCGGGGAAGTGATCCGCCCGCTTGATTCGCAGGGTGTCCAAGTCCTCAAAAAATGCGTTTTTGAACGGTTGGGTAAATTCCGCCAGCGGAACTCCCGCTGCACGACAACCCCGAATCGTCTTGTCATCGACATCGGTGAGATTCATCACCCGCGTGACCCTCAGACCACGATACTCCAAGTGCCTCTGAAGAAGATCCTCAAAAATGTAGGCTCGGAAATTGCCAATGTGGGCAAAATTGTAAACCGTGGGCCCACACGTGTAGAGCCGCACGCAACCAGGCTCTCGCGGAGTGAATTCTTCAAGCTGTCGAGTGAGCGTATTAAAAAAACGGATCGCCATGAATGCGGCTATTAAACTGATCAACGAGGCTAAAATCAACTCCGGTGAAGACCGAAGTGAATAAATCTCGCCCCCTCAGGCGTGGGGTCAGCGGATGGAAAACAGAAGCGTCTACTTTTCCTCTGTCGCTGGGCTCGGTGGTGTGGTCCCGTCTTTCTGAGCAATCGCCGAGCGGGCAGCCGTTGCAGCCAACCTGAGCTTGCCCAGATTTTGCTTTGTCAGCGAAGTCTGCGGATTGCTGATAGCCTGCAAGTTCTGGGCTTTGATTTCCTCGTA
>CAIWSO010000159.1 GCA_903915315.1 uncultured Spartobacteria bacterium
GGAAGACCTTCCTGACGCGCCCACTTGAATCTCATTTGTAAAAAACGGTTGTCCGAACAAGTCCAGCATCACGCCTTCACGTACACCTCGGCTCCTGTTTCAACGAACTCCTTAGCCTTCGCATCCATCCCCTGCTGAAGCGCCTCGTCTTCGGCGATGCCTTGTTCCGCCGCATATTTACGAACATCTTCTGTGATCTTCATGGAACAAAAATGCGGTCCGCACATGGAGCAAAAATGCGCCGTCTTAGCCCCATCCTGCGGCAGGGTTTCATCATGGAATTCCCGCGCAGTCACGGGATCAAGACCAAGATTGAATTGGTCTTCCCAGCGGAACTCAAAGCGGGCCTTGGATATCGCGTTGTCGCGATATTGCGCGCCGGGGTGTCCCTTCGCGAGGTCGGCCGCATGGGCCGCAATCTTGTATGTGATCACTCCATCCTTAACGTCTTTTTTATTCGGCAGACCGAGGTGCTCCTTCGGCGTGACATAGCAGAGCATCGCGCAACCATACCATCCGATCATCGCCGCGCCGATGCCGCTTGTGATGTGATCGTAGCCCGGAGCGATATCCGTCGTGAGCGGCCCGAGCGTGTAGAACGGGGCCTCATGGCACCACTCGAGTTGCTTCGCCATGTTTTCCTCAATCATGTGCATGGGCACGTGGCCCGGCCCTTCGTTCATGACCTGAACCCCCTTGGCCCAGGCGCGATCAGTGAGTTCACCCTGCACCTGGAGTTCCCCAAATTGCGCTTGGTCGTTGGCATCAGCGATCGAGCCGGGCCGCAAACCATCACCAATACTGAAGCTCACGTCATACGCGGCCATGATGTCACAGATGTCGTCCCAATGCGTGTAGAGGAAATTTTCTTTGTGATGAGAGAGGCACCACTTTGCCATAATGCTACCGCCGCGCGAAACAATACCCGTCATGCGGCGCGCCGTGAGCGGCACAAATCGCAGGAGGACTCCGGCGTGAATCGTGAAGTAGTCCACCCCCTGCTCGGCTTGTTCGATGAGTGTGTCGCGGAAGATTTCCCATGTCAGATCCTCAGCCTTTCCGCCGACCTTTTCCAACGCTTGATAGATCGGCACCGTACCGATCGGCACCGGCGAATTGCGAAGAATCCACTCGCGCGTGGCGTGGATATTTTTTCCGGTGGAAAGATCCATAACGGTATCCGCGCCCCATTTCGTGGCCCAGCGCATCTTCTCAACTTCCTCATCAATGCTCGACGCCACCGCACTGTTGCCGATATTCGCATTGATTTTCACCAGAAAATTCCGCCCGATAATCATCGGCTCAAGCTCGGGGTGATTGATGTTTGCTGGAATGATGGCTCGACCGGCAGCGACTTCGGAGCGCACGAACTCCGGCGTGATCTCGTTGGGAATGCGCTGAGGAAAACGACGAAAGATGGAAGGCGTGTACTCCGTGCTCCCTGTCGGGGAGTTCGATATTTGCGTGGAACCAGCGTGCTGCTTGTCGAGATGGTTCCGAGCGATGTCGTCAGCCAGATCAGCGATTTTGGCCCGACCCATATTTTCACGGATCGCGATGAACTCCATCTCCGGAGTGATCACACCTTGGCGCGCATACCACAATTGCGTGACGGGATGACCCGCCGAGGCGCGAAGCGGCTTGCGACGCAGCCCAGGAAACTCCACCAACCTGTTGCGCTCGGCATTGCTCGCATATTCGGCATGAACGCGGGTCAGGTATCCATTGTCCTGCGGCTTGATTTCACGTCCGGCATACTCCTCGACATCCGCTCTGGACTGGATCCAAGCGGCACGCAGAGCTGGAAGACCATTCTCCACATCCCCATCAAAGGCCTCATCCCCCCATGGCCCGGAGGCATCATAAACGCAAACTGGCTTGTTCACCTCAATAGTGCCATCCATGCGCTTCGTGTCCGAAAGACTGATTTCCCGCATTGGCACACGCACATCGGAATGAAGGACTCCGGAAACGTATGTTCGCTTGGAATTCGGAAGAGGGTCGCTGCTTTTGGGCTCAAATGCGTCAACTGGTGCAATCATTTTCGGTGGTTTTGGTTTGTTGGACTTTTTGTGCTTTCGCCAAAAACGCACTGCCAATGAAAAGCCCACCAAAGACTCGAATTTCCTCGCCGTCTCTGCTGCTCCCTCCGCCGGTGTGATCCGTTTCAGGTTCAAAGGGTCTTCCGGTCGTGAATGACCACTCCGGAACTCTCAGCCCATTATAGGCTCCCCTGCACATCTCCATGCTTCTCGCAGGTTCGCACCGAGGTCAATCGTTTTAAAAAATCCCGCCCCGAGCACCCTTCATCGCCAAACTCAAAAAAAGCGAAACTTTTTGATTGCAAAATGGGGAAAAGTGGGTGAAAGTGGGAACCCGTGGTGATTTTTGTCTAAACTAACCTAATAAAATGCCGCAAGAAAACCCATTAGCGCCCCTGTATTCGGGGACTTATGAGAGAGCGTTGGACGCCAAGAAGCGTGCAGCGATCCCGTCGGCATGGGTGACTCCCGAGAACGCGGAGTTTTTTGTAATTCCACATCCGCAGGAAGGTTACCTCATGGTCATGCCTCCCGAGGAATTTCACGCAACCGAGCAGCGAATCCTCGCCTCGGGGGCCTCAGCCCAAGAAAAACGCCAAGCGATACGCCAATTTTTCAGCGCAGCCCACAAAGTCTGCCCCGACAAGCAAGGCCGCGTGCTCGTGCCCGACTCCCACGCGGTTGCCGCAGATCTCACGGGCGACATTGTTTTTATCGGAGCGGGAAGACGTTTTGAGATCTGGTCGAAAGATCGCCACTCCGCCTCCTGCGAAGCCAATGCGGCAATCTACCAGCGCGTCGCCGTCGATATCGGCTTGTGATTTTTAATGAAAACGAAAGGCAACAAATGAGGATGGAAGGAAACTGATCACAACCATGCGAACGAGCATGAAGCTCATCAGCAGGGCCAGTATCCATCACACTTGGAGCACCTATGAGAAACTTGGATTGCGACAATTTTTTAGGAATGCCATCCACACCTTCTAGCCGAGCGGGGTTGCCCTATCATCTTCCGATCATGGCCGCGCAAGTGAAGTCGTGTTTGCGTCCTGCCCCGGGTATGCTTTTTCTTGATGGAACCGCCGGCGGTGGCGGCCACACCCACCTCATGCTGGAAGCGGGCGCGGAAGTGATCTCGTTGGATCAGGATCCAGAGGCCCTAGCGGAGTGTCAGAAACGCTTGGCGCATTTCGGAACAAAATCCCGTTTGGTCGAATCCAATTTCAGCAAAGCCCCTGCCGCTTTGCTGCAAATCGGAGAAGATCGCTTATTGAATGGGGCCCTGCTTGATATCGGCGTCTCCTCACATCAATTGGACGCCGCGGAAAGA
>CAIWSO010000160.1 GCA_903915315.1 uncultured Spartobacteria bacterium
ATCGTAACCAAGGAGCACGCCAACGCACACAGGCGGTGCCTCCGGCTCGTAGAGCCTACGGATCGGAGAGACGCACTGTGCCCCTCTCCTAAAATCCAAATGCAAGCTGCTTTTGGTATTAGTCTTTCGAGCCGTAGAGGGAATTCACGACGCCGAAGGCCACCATACCACCCGAAACGACGATGCAAGTCGCGACCGTGCGCCACAAAGCGTCGGTTTTTGTAAAATCCCAAATCGCCAGAATGGAGGCAATGACGCTGATCGCGATGCAAATCGCCAACACCGTAAATGAAATAACGCGCATGATTCTTCGATTAATGAAGCCTCTTTTTTGCGGAAGGGCTGGAGGAAGCGGTGAAGTATCCATCGGCATATTTTAAAAAGTGATTTAAGCGATCCGTCTGTTTTCGGAGTAACGGTCGGAGCTCATTTCTGTCAAGCTCGCCTCAACTTGCGATAGCGGCGAATGAGGGCGTTGGTACTGCTGTCGTGTTGGAGGTCGGGTTCCTCCGCACTTTCCAGTTCCGGAATAATGCGTTGAGCGAGGACTTTGCCGAGTTCGACGCCCCATTGATCGAAGGGGTTGATATTCCAAAGAACGCTTTGCGTGAAGACGCTCATTTCGTAGAGCGAGACGAGACGCCCAAGCGCGGCGGGAGTGAGTTTTTCCCCCATGATGACATTCGAAGGGCGGTTGCCCTCGAAGACGCGGTGAGGGGCAAGTTCGGCTGGAGTGCCATCGGCCTCAACTTCGTCGAGTGTTTTTCCAAAGGCGAGGGCTTCGGTTTGAGCAAAGACATTCGACATGAGGAGATCGTGATGGCGACCGAGGGGATTCAGCGACTTCGCGAAGGCGATGAAGTCGCAAGGAATGAGACGCGTGCCTTGGTGGATGAGTTGGTAGAAGGAATGCTGTCCGTTCGTGCCTGGCTCGCCCCAGTAGATGACACCGGTGTCGGCATCGACCTCGCTGCCGTTGAGTTGGACGTGCTTGCCGTTGCTTTCCATCGTGAGTTGTTGCAAGTAGGCGGGGAAGCGCTTGAGATATTGCTCGTAGGGGAGCACGGCCATAGTCTGGGCTCCGAAAAAGTCGCTATACCACAAGCCAAGGAGACCATGCAGAACGGGAATATTCCGATCGAATGGTGCCGTGCGAAAGTGCTCATCCATCTCATGAAAACCAGCCAGCATGTCGCGGAAGTGATCCGCTCCGAGGGCGATCATATTTGAGAGACCAATAGCGGAAACCATGGAATAGCGCCCCCCAACCCAATCCCAAAATCCAAACATGTTGGCGGTATCGATACCGAAGGCAGCGACTTTTTCGGCACTTGTGGAAACGGCAACGAAGTGCTTCGCAACGGCGGCAGCATCACCACCAAGACCGCACAGCAACCAATCGCGCGCCGTGGAGGCATTACTCATGGTCTCCTGAGTGGTGAAGGTTTTTGAGGAAATGATAAAGAGCGTCTCGCTCGGATCGAGATCGTGCGTGGCCTCGGCGAAGTCGGTGCCATCCACATTCGAAACAAAGCGGAAGGTGAGCGAACGATCGGTGTAGTGTCGGAGCGCTTCGTAAGCCATCACGGGACCGAGATCAGAGCCACCGATACCGATGTTGACGATATTTTTGATACGCTTGCCCGTGTGACCTTTCCACTCGCCACTGCGGATGCGGTCGGAAAATACGGCCATGCGGTCAAGGACCTTGTGAACCTCGGGAACAACGTCGACTCCATCGACCTGGATCGAGGCTGTGCGCGGGGCCCGGAGGGCAGTATGCAGAACGGCACGATCCTCGGTGGTGTTGATTTTATCGCCCCGGAACATGGCATCGATTCGGTCACGGAGCCCGGCGGCATTGGCGAGTTCCAAGAGGGACTTCATGGTGGCCTCGGTGATCAAGTTTTTGGAATAATCAAAAAAGAGCCCGGCGGCATCGATTTGAAATTTCTCAGCTCGGCGAGGATCTTCGTCAAAGAGTTCGGCGAGGTGCGGGATGGTGTCCGCTTGATCAGTAAGCGATTCCCAAGCGGGATGTGAAGTGAGGTTCATGTCGGTTTTCAGAGTTTAACGAATAAATCGGATTGAAAAGGCAATACCAGAAGACCTATTGAATCAAAAACCCTTTGTTACGGGAAGAAAAGCCTCATCTCAGGAAATGCGATTGATTTCCTCCACCCGACACAGGAATCCCCCTCCCCCTCACGGCCAAGCAGAGCTGACCGAAATCAGGGCTTGAAGATGGCGAATGTTTTCTGCCCATCCCGCTCCAGCAGCAGAAGGACGCCCTGTTCTTCGTCTGCCGCACTGAGAGCGGATTCCAGATCCTTTGGGCTAAGCACCCGCCGCCCCCCGGCTTCCGTGATCACGTCACCCACCTCGAGTCCAGCAGCAGCGGAGGCGCTATAGGGCTCAACGG
>CAIWSO010000161.1 GCA_903915315.1 uncultured Spartobacteria bacterium
GCGCGCAGCACGATCTACCGAAAGTTGTGGAGGTTTCGTCGTCTGGAGGTCGCGACGCTTACAGCAACAGCGGCAGGTGGTGCTTGCTGCAACGCTTACATACACTCAAAGTTGAAAGTTCTAGCTCATCCCGTGTAATACCAAAAGCAGCTTGCATTTGGATTTTAGGAGAGGGGCACAGTGCGTCCCGCCGATCCGTAGGCTCTACGAGCCGGGGCACCGCCTGTGTGCGTTGGCGTGCTCCCTGGTTACGATGGGTAGGGTGCGAGCAAGTAGGCCAGTCTCCACACGGCCGAGACGGCCATGTCCCTTCTTTTGCGCTGCAAAGTCTAATTTCAAAGTGCCAATGGTATAAGGAGAGAATTTAAAAGCTCAAAATGAAGTCAAGCTGTTTATGTTGTTGGTATAACAAATTATTAGAATGGGAGGCAGGGGTGCGGCGAAGAGTAAAAGGAGTGTTGGGGGAGGAGTGGGACACGGTGGCTGAAGGGGCTTTGGCAAGGGCGAGTGAATGGAGATGAACGATTTCGATCGGTCCCAGAAAAACTGAAAAAGAAAACGGAGCCAAAGGGTCGATAAAATGACAGCTCAAAGCTCTTTTTCAGAGATAGTCGCCGGAAAGAAAACATCGAATCGACAACCCCCAACCGAATAACAAATAGGACGGCTCTCGACGTCTCAGGGGAAAAATGGAGAGATATTCGAAAAAAGAAATCGGGCCGGAGAGATTTGAACTCTCGACCTCTTGAACCCCATTCAAGCGCTCTACCAAGCTGAGCCACGGCCCGACATCGGAACATAATGTGATTCCGACAACGGGGATTTTCAAGAACGAAAATGGGTCTATAGCGGGAACGGCCTTGTGCCGAATAAACACGGGGCTTAATGAGTGATACGGCGGATTCTTTAAAATCCGGTAGTGCTCTTGTGGCGGAAGGGGATTTCGGATTCAATGCCGCGTCTTGAGTTTATATACCGCCAACTCCGTGGAGACGTCACAACGCCTCGATTTTCGTGTGGAGGCCCGCGCCACGGCCTCGAATGCTCGCGCGGCGACGTTTCGCACGCTACACAATGAGGTGAGAACCCCGCTTTTTATGCCGGTGGGAACGCATGCCACCGTGAAGGCTCAGGCAACGGGTTTTCTCGAGGAATCAGGGTCGCAGATCCTTCTGGCAAATACCTACCATCTCCTCCTAAGGCCAGGTCCAGAGGTTTTCCGTAATGTCGGCGGTATCCATCGATTTATGAGTTGGGAGAAATCGGTGCTCACGGATTCCGGTGGGTTCCAGATTTTTTCGCTGCCGCATTCGCGGTCGATGAGTGAGGAGGGGGCGGTTTTTCAAAGCTATCTGGATGGGCGCACGATTTTATTGAGCCCCGAATGTAGCATCGAGACGCAGAAGGCCATTGGCAGCGATATTATGATGGTCCTGGACCAGTGTGTGCCATCCACCGTGGATGAAAGCACGGCGCGCACGGCGATGGAGTTGACTCATCGCTGGGCCGCACGCAGTCTCGCGGCGCGCGGAGATTCTCCGCAATCTCTCTTCGCGATTGTGCAGGGAGCTTTATTTACAGAGCTTCGACGCGAGAGCGCGCGGGCGCTTTGCGAAATGCCCTTCGACGGATTTGCCATTGGTGGATTGGCTGTGGGGGAGGGGAAGAGTGAGCGTGAGGACACGTGTGAATTTACAACTGGCCTCCTACCACAGGATCGGCCGCGTTATCTCATGGGGGTCGGCACTCCGCTCGACATCCTTGAGGCCGTTCATCGCGGGGTGGAC
>CAIWSO010000162.1 GCA_903915315.1 uncultured Spartobacteria bacterium
ATCGTAACCAAGGAGCACGCCAACGCACACAGGCGGTGCCTCCGGCTCGTAGAGCCTACGGATCGGAGAGACGCACTGTGCCCCTCTCCTAAAATCCAAATGCAAGCTGCTTTTGGTATAACAAGAGCGGTTTCCGAAAGCGGCGGACCCCACAAAACGATCCAATTGGATTCACTCACGCTCTGTGCTCTTTGATTCACTGTGCTCACTCCTTCGGAGTTGCCTTCGGCAATCTATCTCCCTTTGGTCGGTTGTGGTTAATTGCGCTGGATTTGGGTCCAAAGCAATTCGGGTGGCTGTTACAAAATTCTGTGTGCTTTTGGTTTTTTCATTAGCGAGGGCATTGAACCTCGATGATGAGGGCGGTTGTATTGTCCCTTCCTGAACAATCCACTGCGGACTTGACGAGTTGGCGGGCGGGTTCCTCGGTGGGGGCATGGAGGATCTCTTCGAGGTGGGAGTTGTAAAGGCCGTCGGTGACGCCGTCCGTGCAAAGCAGAAATCGGTCGCCTGGTTCAATGCCGATGGCACCCACTTGAGGTTCGACAAATTGATGGCCGCCCCCGAGCGCTTTTTGCAAGACGTTACGTCGCGGATGGGTTTTGGCCTCCCTTTCGTTAATCTGACCATTTCGGTAGAGCCAACCGACATAGGTGTCATCTTCCGAAACCTGTTTGATCCCTCCAGAGGCAGGCAGTAGGTAGATGCGACTATCTCCGATATGAGCAAAATAAACCCAAGAGGGAGTGAACCAACACAGGCTGAGTGTGGCTCCCATCCCTTGGCATTCCTCGTAGCATGATCCCAAGTATAAGAGGGCCTTGTGAATTTCAGCGAAGAGTTCCTGGAGAACATCACTGAAACCGATCTCAAGGCCGCTGGCATTCTGTCGGAATAATCGTGGGATGAGTCCGGTGATTTTTTCGACGGCGATCTTGCTCGCAAATTCGCCCGCCATGGCGCCTCCCATTCCGTCACTCACCGCAAAAATATAATCACTGGATCCGGAGTCGGCCTCGCCGATTTTGCCAAGATGGTGAACGCCGGTCGCGTCCACAGCCAGCCCGAGAAAGGAATCCTCGTTGTTTTTACGAACTTTTCCGCAGTCCGTGTGCCCGGACCACTTCAAGTGATAGGCGGGGGAATCAGGGGTCATGCTTCGGGCACCTCATCAAGAATTGTTGCGAACTCAAAATCGATGAGGCAGAAGCGTCCATCAGTTTGCCGGTAGGTGACATTGCGCAACTCCGCATCATCGTGACGAACCCCGAATCCCTCGAGTTCCTTAAAAAGTTCGATCAGCCGCTCGGAGTCCATGTGTTCCACACGGGCTCCGCAGCTTGAAGTGATGATCTTGAGTTGCTCGGAGTCACTTTCCAAAAGCCGTGGAACGAAAGGGCATTTTCTATCCTCCAAATAACGCAGAACACGGACTTCGTTGGTGAAGCGTTCCAAGGCCATGGGGCCCCGAAATTGCTTATACACTCGGCCATCATAACCGATCCGAACTGTAGCCCTGCCTGTGTCTTTAACCTGATTCATTCGTCACAAAGATTCGGTCGCATTGGTCGGGTGGCAAATGAAAAGCCCTTTTTAGTTCAAAATGCTTTTCCCCCATCGAATAAAAACGGGCGACTATTTTTTGAGTTTCATCCTCAAGAATGTCGGCACATCCAAGTCCTCCCCTTCGACGATAGTTGGCTCAATCTTGTCAAAACGTCCGCGCGTGACGGGATCGAGCGGTAGCAAGGGTTGTTGAACTTTTGGAGTGGCCGGTTTTTCTGTCGGATGTACGGCGGTAGCAACAGGTATCTCGAAAAAAGGAGCCTCGGTTTGTTGGGGCTTGCTCGCAGGTTGAGGTGTTGGGGCACTCTGGGTGAGATACGAGAGATCGGTGGTGGCCTTGATTGAGGGTGTGGCCCGCTTCTCCCCTCCGCATCGGCCAATGATTGCGACTGAAAGGGTGGAAGAATGGTCCTGTGACACACTCACGCCTAGGTTCAGCATCGCCGATGGGGAAAGATTCTTGGAAATCTCTTTCATGATTTCGGCTACCTCTTCCATGCTCAAGGATGAGGGGCCGGAAATGTGAACGAGCAGTCTGCCGGCATCGTGGAGGAGGCGTCCCCGATCCAAGAGAGGGCTTCGAAGGGCGGTTTCGAGCACGTGATGGACGCGATCCTCACCTGCGGCCTCGCCACAGCCAAATAGGCAGGAGTCTTCACTGTGCCTCAGAACGGCGAGCATGTCGGGAAGAGAAACCGGTATCGGTCCGTGGCTGGTGACGATTCGATTGAGACTCGAAATCGCACGGAAAAGAAGTTTATCGCAAACGGAAAAAGTCTCGCCGACCTCGGCGTGGGGGGCGATCAGTTCAGCCATACGATCATTTTCGAAATGGAGAATGGCATCCGCAAATCGGGTGATTTCACGGAGTGATGTCGCGGCTTGTTGGGCGCGGCGGCGTCCCTCAAAAGAAAATGGTGATGTGACCACGGCAATGACGAGGGCGCCATTTTGTTTCGCCAGCTCGGCTACGAGCGGCGCGGCGCCGGATCCCGTTCCCCCGCCAAGCCCGGCGCAGATGAAAACGATATTTTTCCCCCCAATGGCCCGTTGGATTTCCCCCGCAGATTCCTTAACTGCATCCAACCCTATTTCTGGATCGCCACCGGTGCCCAGTCCATGAGTGGTCATTTGTCCCATGGAGATTTTATTCGAGGCGAGTGTATTCGAGATCGATTGCTGGTCGGTATTGATCGCAAGCGATTCCATCGGGAAGCCCGTCTGTGCGATCAGGCGATCCATGATATTGATACCTGCGTTTCCCAGAGCAATGAGGAGTGATTGGGTTTCACTTTGGCCGGCCAGGTATCGCGGGTAGGTGATCATATCAAATGGAGTTTTCTGGTGATGGAGTTGATGAATCGATTCAAAAAGGATTCCTGAGGATAATCGGTATCGACGGCGTGCGCGTATTTCACGAGTCCGATACAGGTCGAAAGTTGAGGGTTGTCAAAAGCCGATGTCGGTCCCGTGACCGATTGGGCATGGGCAAAGTGAACCGGTACCTCAAACACGCTTTCCGCGACCTCGCGAACCCCTTTGATGAGGCTGCAACCTCCGGTGAGAATGATCCCTGATCCTAGAAGGTGGATGGGAACGACATCTTGGATCCGGTTGCGGAGAATGCCGAAAAGCTCATGTAGTCGGGAGTGGATAATGTGGTTGAGCATGCTGCGATCGATCTCCTTTCCGGAAAAGCCGGTATCGTTCTTCAGAGTGATCTTTTCAGCACCTGAGAGGTTTTCCAAACTAGCCGATCCTTCTTCAATTTTGAGTTTCTCGGCACGGGTGATTGGAATCCGTAGTCCGATGCAGAGATCGTTGGTGATATGGTCACCCCCGATGGCAATAACTCCGCTCTGTCGGACAACGCCATTGTGATAAACGATGTAGTCCGTCACTCCGCCCCCGATATCAATAACAACCACACCGGACGCCTTTTTCTGGTCATCTAAAATAATCTGGGCCGACGCTACGGAATTCACCACCACGTCTTCCACGTCGATGCCAATCTTACGCACGCAGCGTATGGTGCTTTGGATCCTGTTAACGACGCCATGAATGATGTGGTAATCGGCTTCCAGTTTCGAGCCACCGATGCCTATCGGATCGATCACCCCCTCGCGTCCATCGACATAGTATTGCTGCAAGATCGAGTGAAGGATGTCGTTGTCCTTTGGGAGACTGACTTCCTTGTCCTTCGAGGCGATGTCTTCGATTTCCTTTTCTGTAATTTCGCCCCCGCCCTCGATGGTGACCGAGCGGCGGTGGTTTGAGCTTTCTATGTGGCTGCCAGTGACAGCAAGCCAGACGCTTTTGATCTCGTGATCGCTACGTTCCTCGGCATCGGAAAGGGCATCGTGGACGCAATTTGAGGCATTTTGAAAATCCACGATTTCACCTTTGCGAACCCCCCTGGAGGGGCTTTCGCCGACACCAAGCAGGCGGACTTCACCATCTCTGCGGCACTCTGCGACGACAGCACAAACTTTCGTGGTGCCAATTTCCAGACCGACATGGATCTTTTCGCGAGCCATCAGTTTTTCTTTCCTCTCGTTTTTTGCTGTGTGGATTTGGGTTTTTCGGAGATTTGCTGGCGCTTTGGGGGTGGGGTTAGCGCAGCCATGACAAATTTCACGGGTGTGTTCTTCTTTGCCATCAAGTTGACAGATTCGAGTTGCCTTCCGGTTTCGCGGCAATGCTCGAGGAGGCGTCGGAGTTTTTCGAGTTGCGTGGCAAAATCATCGGAGGCGAATTTGATGTGTGCGTTTTGATCGGTGATGGCGTCGATACAGTAGCCCTTGCTGATATTGAGCGATCGAATCACGAGTAGCGAATCCACGGAAGTGCGGGCGATGGAGAGGAGGGTCAGAGCCTTCTTAAGGTCGTCGTTATGGAGGGATTCGCGGTCTCCGATCTCCCTAGAATTGACTCCATATATCACTGGCAACTGATGCTGCGACGTCGTGACTAAAAGAGGTTTCATGAGAAAGCCGCTGGCATCGACCAATTCCATGTTCG
>CAIWSO010000163.1 GCA_903915315.1 uncultured Spartobacteria bacterium
AATCACAATGAAACCGCTCCGCCACGGCCTCCCAAAGGCTCCCGTAGAGCAAGGCCTTCAGTTTTTCCTGCTCCTCTGGAGTCGAAGCAGTGGGCCCCACCCATTTGGCATCGTCATCCCCCACGGTAAACTCGCGATACGGATTCGCGATGTGGGAAACGTCGGGCATTTTTCCACGTGGTATGCCTCGCGCGTCGCAAAAGCGGTCTGCCGCTTTTTGAGTAAACTCGCCACTGAGCCCATCCAACTTTCCCGGACGGAATCCCTCTTGATCCAAAAAAATCTGCAAACGCAGCAATTCCATTCGGGCGGGATCGTCAGGAGATGGCTTCGGCGTTTTCGCCAAAGGCTGCGCCTCGACCCCAAAGGAAAAGCCAAGTGCGCAAAAAAATGAAAGAAAGGCACACACCCAAAATACCCGATTGAACATAATACAACTCCATAGCAGGCAACCCATCTCTAGCAAGCGGGATGTAAGGGGAGATCCTACCTTGTCTGTGAGGAAAGCCCCCGCTAGCATCGCGATCGATGAGGATTATCGTTACGGGCTTGATCGGTCAGTATGCCTTCGGAGGGGTGACGTGGGATTACATCCAGTATGCCCTCGGCTTCCGCGCCCTCGGTCACGATGTGTGGTATCTCGAGGATACCGGCACTTGGGCCTACGATCCCGTAAAAATGGAACCCAGCGCGGATTGCTCTCATAATACCGCCTATCTCGGGAGGGTGATGGAAAAGTTCGGCATGGGAGATCGTTGGATCTATCGCAATCGGGCCGACGAGACCTATCACGGCGTCGCCAACGCCGCCGAAGCCGAAAAGATCATCGCCTCGGCGGATGTGTTGGCCAATGTCTCCGGCGCCTGCTGGCTGAGACCAGAAAGTGCCGCCATCCCTCTTAAACTCTTCCTCGACGGAGATCCCATGTTCACCCAGATCGGATTGGCAAACGACCCCGATTCGGAATACGCCAAACGCGTGGCTTCGCATGAACGCCATTTTTCCTTCGGGCTGAATATCGGCCAGAAAGGATGTGAAGTCCCGACGGCAGGCCTGCATTGGCGTCCCACTGTTCAACCGATTGCGCTCGACTATTGGAACCCTGCTTCGCCTGCGCCTACGATGCCACATATTGCGGACGGAGCTTGGACTACCGTGATGAACTGGGCCAGCTACGCGCCCAAGGATTTCCAAGGTAAAAAATACGGTCAGAAGGATATCGAGTTCGAGCGCTTCCTCGACCTTCCTCAAATCTCGGATGAAAAATTCGTCTTGGCGATGGGACAAGGCGTCGGCAACAAGCGCCCCACAGAAATGCTGGAATCCAAAGGTTGGAACATCATCGAACCGGACACCTACCTTCCCGACTACACGACCTACCACGAATTTCTCTCACGCTCCAAAGGCGAATGGAGCATTGCGAAAAATGGCTATGTCACCTCGCGCAGCGGGTGGTTCAGCTGCCGCAGCGCTTGCTACCTCGCCGCCGGCAAGCCCGTCGTCGTACAAGACACCGGCTGGAGCGACCATCTCCCATCAGGCGATGGCGCAATCGCTTTCAGCACTCCCGAGGAGGCCGCAAAGGCGCTCGATCTCATCAACAAAAACTACAACCATCACTCGGCGGCCGCCCGTGCGTATGCCGAAACCCATTTTGACGCGGCACGCGTCTGCGAAGACTTGATACTATGAATACCAACAACGCCTTGATCATCGTCGGCCATGGATCAACAGTGAACCCGGACTCCAGCGCTCCCACGCTTGTTCATGCCCGAACGATTCGGCAAAAAGGACTTTTTTCTGAAGTGGCGAGCTGCTTCTGGAAAGAGGAGCCCACCTTCCGCGAAGTGCTTCGCATGGTCGATAGCGACGACATCTACGTGGTGCCGAACTTTATCAGCGAAGGGTATTTCACTCAGACGGTGATCCCTAGGGAACTCGGCTTGGAAGGCAAAGTGACACGTCGCGGGAATCGTACGATTCGCTATTGCGAACCTGCGGGCAATCATGCCGCGATGACTGGGCTTTTGATGAAGCAGGCGCAATCCGTGGCACCGGGCGTACCTACCGCCGAGACAAGTCTTCTCATTGTCGGGCACGGAACCGGTCTCAATGAAAACTCCGCCCAAGCGGCCAAGCATCAGGTCAAGATGATCGAGCAGACTGGTGCCTACGCCGAGGTTTTTGCGACTTACATGGAAGAAGCGCCACTCATTTCCGATTGGGATAAAATTGCTTCCCAGCCGAATGTCGTGGTCGTGCCGTTCTTCATCTCGGATGGTTTGCACAGCTACCAGGACATCCCCGTTTTACTGGGCATCGCTGAAGATATCGGCCCTGCAGCCAGCCAGAGCGATGTCTTCCGCCGAAATCCCTACCAACTTCGAGGACGTCAGCTTTTCTACAGCGGAGCCATCGGCACCGACCCTGGTTTCGCAGATGTAATCCTGGATCAGGTTCGGGATTTCCGAGAGTAGAAGACCAGCGCTACGCGGCGGCGATGATCTCGCGCAGATTTCCGGTAATGCGACCGTCGTAGAGGGCCTTGCCGATGATGGCCCCGTAAAGCCCTGGCATAAGTGAAAGACGCTTCAAATCTTCGTCGCAGGATACACCACCGCTCGCGATGAGATTGCAATCCAAGAGGGTGAGCATTTTTTCCAACTCGGCAAAATTCGGCCCCTCGAGCATTCCATCTGTCGCGATATCGGTATAAATGATCGTGCCCGCGCCGGCTTTTTGAGCAGCAAGAGCCAAATCCGAAGCCACTGTGGCCGTGGTCTCAGTCCATCCCTTGACCGCCACCTTGCCACCATTGGCATCAATACCGACCGCGATGCGCTCCCCGCCGAACTTCGTACAGAAACCGGCGATCGTCTCCGGGGACTGACAGGCCTTGGTTCCTAGAATGACGCGAGCGACGCCCGCATCGAATGCCGCTTGGATTTTTTCCTCGCTCCGCATTCCTCCTCCAAGTTCACAGGGAATTTTCACCGCCGCGCAGATTTTTGCGACGGAATCGAGATTCCGAGGTTCCCCCGTGAAAGCAGCGTCAAGATCGACGATGTGAAGCCAATCGGCTCCCGAATCCTCCCATTTTTTCGCGAAAGCGACGGGGTCCGAGGAATACACGACTTTTTCTGTGGCGAGTCCGCGGCGCAAGCGCACGACTTCACCACCCATCAAATCAATTGCAGGAAGAAGAATCATAAAGTGGAAATAAAATTGCGGAGCAAAGCGAGTCCCGCTCCTTGACTTTTCTCAGGGTGGAACTGAGTGGCATGCACAGACCCCATCGACACGCTGGCGGCAAAGGGCGCTCCGTAATCACAGACCGCGCTAATGACCGCACTATCCTCAGGCACCGGATAAAAAGAATGAACAAAATACATCGAGACATCGCTTGGGAAGCCGCTGTAGAGAGATCCACGAACATCGGAGAGCGTATTCCAGCCCATGTGCGGCACCTTCAGAGAGTCGCTGGAAAACCGCACCACGCGACCCTTGAGAATCCCAAGTCCGGGAACGCCAGGCGATTCCTCACTGGACTCAAAGAGCAACTGATAGCCGAGGCAGATACCGAGATACGGACGACCTTCCAATGTCCACTCCCGAACGGAATCCCACATGCCACTGGCTCGGAGATTCGCCG
>CAIWSO010000164.1 GCA_903915315.1 uncultured Spartobacteria bacterium
ATCCGGGAGAGGATTTCCTCATGCCTCTGGGCGATGCCACTGGGCAACCGGTGGTTCGCTGTGGACAACGATAGCTTTTACCTCGCCACGGAAGTGGAAAGAGTAAGCCCTCTCGTGGGCGGGTGGCCGATGGCGCGCACTTGGATGAGCATGGTGGGCTTGTCTTGCGGCAATGCCTTCACCACGGATGTCTTGAGCCGGGAGACCTTCAAGCCCTACTGGAGGAATCTCGAGGTCCTCACCCCGCCCGCACGGGAGCGAACGCAGGTGCTGGATATCGGCACAGGCTTGGAGTGGCCGAGGCTCGCGGGGAAGGTCGAGCGCGATTGGGGGCAGTGGGTCGTGGCTTTGCTGTGGAATCCGGAAAACAAGGAGAGGGTCGTCGGTTTAGACCTCGCCCGAGCTGGTCTGAACCCCTCCAAGCGCCATGCCGTGTGGTCTTTTTGGGAAAACAAATACCTCGGGGTGGTGGAGAAGGAATACAAGACGCCCTTCCTGGCCCCCTCGGCCTCGCAGCATCTCGTCTTCACGGATCTACCCGAGGATTCGAACAAGCCCGTGGTGATCGGGTCGAACCTCCACATCTACTGCGGCGCGGCGGAGTTCAAGAATGTCGTCGCCTTGCCGGGTGGAATGAGGATCGAGTTCACCGATGCCGGCGCGCGCGACGGGTCGGTTTTTGTTTACTGCAAGGCGAAGCCGGCCGTGGAGGCGGCGACCGGCTTGACTGTGGAGGGGGTCGCGGCTGCCGGCGAGAATGCCTGGGAGATCAAGCTCAAGGACCGCGTGCCGGATGCCCTGCAGCGGATGGATCTCCGCATTCCCGAGCCGCTTGTTCGACAGCGTTGGTTTTGGTTTTTGTCCGCTTTGCTGGTGCTGAGCGGTGGGTTCGGGGCATGGAAATTTCTCGATTCCCGCAGGACCGCTTTGGCCCTCCGGCACGAACAAGCCCGCCAGCAGGAGAGGATTCGCATCGCCCGCGATCTGCATGACGAGCTCGGGGCCACGCTGGCGCGGATTGTGATGATCACGGGCTCCAGCGCGGATTCGAACGCCTCCCCTGTGCTCCAGAGAGTCCTTGGATTCTCCAAGGAAGGCCTGCAACGCCTCGACGAGATCGTCTGGGCCGTGAATCCCGCCCGCGACACCTTGGACCACCTTGTCGATTACCTGTGCAAATTCGCTGAGGAGTATCTGAGGGATGCCGGCATCCGGTTTCGTTTCGAGACGCCCGAGGATTTGCCGCAAGCCCCGGTCTCATCAAAGATCCGCCACGCCATTTACATGGTGGTTCGCGAGGCCATCCGAAATGCCGTGGCGCATGGCGCGCCGGGCACCGTTCAACTCCGGATCGCCATCGCATCCGCCGAACTCGCGATTGAAATCCAAGATGACGGGTGTGGGTTTAACCCAGGCTCCACAACCTCCGGCAATGGCCTCGTGAATATGCGGTCCCGCATTGTCGAGATCGGCGGCCGCTTTGATCTGACCACCGCCCCCAGCTCCGGCACCACCGTCTCGATTCGCCTGCCTCTCTCCGCTCTCACAAAATGAAAAAAACCAGCGCACCTCCTCCTCCGATCCATGTCGCCCTTGTCGATGACGACCCCGAAATCGGTAAAACGATCCGCCAATTTCTTGAATCCGGCATGGAGGGCATCCGCCTCGTCGGTGCGGTCACCCATGCGGAGGAGGCGCTCAAGGAGTTTCCACGGCTCAAGCCCGACCTGGTGATCATGGATGTGAACCTCCCCGGCATGCAGGGGGATGAGTGCGTTCCGCGTTTGCTCGAGCTCATGCCCGGCCTGCACATCGTCATGCTCACGGTCTTCAACGACACCGAGGTCGTCTTCCGCTCCCTAGCCGCCGGTGCGATCGGCTATTTGATCAAGCCGGTATCCGCCGAGCAGCTTCACGAGGCGATTCACGAAGCCATGAAAGGCGGCGCGCCCATGAGCACCGGGATCGCCCGCCGAGTCGTCCAGTCCTTCCAAAAACCCGCCTCCGATCCCCGCTTGTCTGCCGAAAATGCCCTTTCCCCACGCGAGCAGGAAATCCTGAAACTCCTCGCCAAAGGATACCTCCATAAAGAAATCGCCGAAGAACTGAAGATCGCCTTCAGCACCGTGCGCAACCTCACCGCCCGCATCTACCGCAAGCTCCATGTCCACTCGCGGGCGCAAGCCGTCGCAAAATACCACGGCGAGCTTTCCTGAAGGAGCCTTCAAATAAAAACCGCCCCCGGGAGCGCCGACGTCCCCGTCGGCCCTGCCCCTCAAAGAGGGGGTGCATCACCGCCCACATTGTTTTTGCCGGCGAATAAAAACCGGTAGGGTTGTTTCGCCGAAACGACCCACTTGAGC
>CAIWSO010000165.1 GCA_903915315.1 uncultured Spartobacteria bacterium
CAATCCTCGTTTCGCTCATCTTTGAGCCGTCGTCACTTTCTCGCCACGCTCGCTGCCGCTTCCGTGAGGACTGGAATAAGCGCCCAGGATACAGTTAAATTTCCTCCGGCGCGTCAAATCACCAAAGGCCCCGGGTTTCACTGGTTTGCTTACTACGATAAGCTGCAGTTCTCGCCGGATAATCGTTTTGTGTTAAGCCACAAGGTGGACTTTGAACACCGATCTCCTACGGCAGACGACGTGATCGAAGTCGGGATGATTGATTTGCATGACCAAGACAAATGGATCCCGCTGGGCACCTCCCGCGCATGGTGCTGGCAACAAGGCTGCATGCTGCAATGGGTTCCCGGAAGCACCTTCGAGGTCATTTGGAACGACCGGGAGCAGGACCGTTTCGTGAGCCATATTCTCAATGTCAAAACGGGAGAGAAACGCACCATTCCCAGCCCGGTTTATGCGCTGAGTCCGGACGGCAAAGAAGCGGTTTCCTGCGATTTCGCGCGAGTCGCCGACTGCCGCCCGGGGTACGGCTACGCTGGCATCCGTGACCGCTTCTTTGATGACATGGCGCCTGCAGGCAGCGGGATCACCCATGTCAATCTGTCTACAGGCAGGGAAAAGCTCATCATCACTCATGAGCAGCTTGCGAAAATGGGCGAGATTCCCCAGAACCTCCCGGACTCCAAGCATCACACCTATCACTTGCTCTGCAGCCCGGATGGCAAGCGCTTCATCTTCCTGCACCGCTGGACGCAACCCGGCGGAGGCCAACTCTCGCGTATGTTCACGGCGGCCCTGGACGGAAGCGACCTGCGCATCGTCATCCCCAACGGATTCGTGTCCCATTTCATCTGGCGGGATTCAACCCATATTCTGTCGCAGTCCAAGGGATGGCTAGGAAACCCAGGCTGGGGCGACTTTTTATTTGAAGATAAAGATGCGGGAATCCTTGAAGAGGTGGGCAGAGGTGTCCTCGATGCCGGCGGGCATTTCACTTACCTGCGTAACAATGCGTGGATCCTCAACGACACCTATCCCAAGGGCGACCAGCGCCTCCAGACGCCGCATTTGTACGAGGTGAAAACAAAGCGACGTATCGATCTGGGCCATTTCACGCTGCATCCCGCATACAAGGGAGAATGGCGAGTAGACACTCACCCGCGCTTGAGTCGCGACGAACGAATGGTGTGCATTGACTCCCCCCACGCAGGCCAAGGCAGGCAACTGCATCTCATTGACATTTCAAATGTGGGCTAGCCGGTGGGGCTTGATCGCGCGCTGACTCACCGTTTTGCGGTGAAGCGGGATTGAAACATCTGCATCGCAGAATGCTTCCGTTAGCGGATCGGAGAGGAATCCGCGGACGCGATGCCGGAACAAAGTTTTATCCGACCTTTACATACACCCCGAGCCTCAAGGGCGGGGCTTTGGCGTCTGGATGATGATGTTTTGAGTTAACTCAGGTATGTGATTTTCGCTTTCCCCGCGCAATTCGGACAAACAAGCCTCAACCATGATGATCGCCTCGGCACGTGCCATGATTTGGGTTTTATCAACCAGCTCGAGCCGTTTTGTGAAAGTTCTGAAGCTGAATTTCACTTTCCCAGTCGTCAGTAACTGCACAAATATTGCGAGAGTGTGGGAGCCAGTGTGGCCAAGGCGGTCGGCGTTTTCGCGAATCGTGTGATCCAAAGAAACCCGCATCGGTTTAAATTCTGGATGGTCAGGAAGCACGGTGCCGTCTGCTGACAAGATTGTTTGCGAGACTGCGATGTTTTGGGCGGCATTAGCGCTCATAGGGTGATGGGGGTGGAGAGAAAAACTGCAACAACTGATGCTTGGGTATACATTAAAGGGTTTGGTCTCCCAATTAGAATGCGTGGCGGCGCTGAATTTAATCAACTCTTGGGGGAGGGGTGCTTGGAAGGCTTTTGTGATCTGCTTAAGTAATTGTCAAATAGTGTCTTGAGTTTGCAGTCTGCGCCAGTAATGCTCGGTCCCGTTTGTAGCATCCAAAGCCTGTCGCGTCGCCGAAGGCCGGTGTGAGACTAGTGTGCTGTCTTCTCGGTGCGGTTTGATTTTTAGGAGGTGTCGCAATTCTTCCCGCGCGGCACCGTTTATTTTTGTCATTTGAAACGCGTAGGTGAGGGGACGTCGCTTTCGAGTATCCGACAAGCATGTTGTGCCATCCGCTGCGGGTTATTTCAGCGGTACGCTCCAAAGATGTCCCCCGGAGGTGATGAAAAGCGTCTTTCCATTCTCGCCGCCAAAGGCGCAGTTGCAGCACTCATCCGGGGCGGTCGGGATAACCTCGATCAATCGACCCGTAGACGAGAGGATGTAGCACCCCGCCTTGAAGCGTGTCGTTTCAAACTCCGTTGGCTTGTTCGTGCCGCCGGAAACGTAAATTCGACCCTGCGCGTCCATTTTCATCCCATCCGGGCCTCGACCGTCCCTCCAATCAAAGAGCACCTTGCGCGTTCCCACCTTCACCTGACCGTTTTCGTCAAGTTCGTAGCGGAGAAGTTTCCGAGAGCCGCCGTGCGTATTGTTGTTGTTGTCTGCTATCATCAGGAAACGGCCGTCCTGGGAGATGAGGATGCCGTTGGGGCGTTCTGCGCCGTCGCAGAGGATGCGGGTGACCTTGCCCATGGAGTCGATGCGATAGACGCCTTCGGTTTCCGTGCGCTTTGGAGAATTCGTTCGAAGCTCATCACCGATTGTTTCGGTGATCTCCATTCCTTTCCGGGATCCATACCGCGGATCCGTGAAGTAGATGTGCCCCTTTGAATCGATGCATAGATCATTCGGTGAGTTAAAGCGTCCGCCTCGATAACGATCCGCCAACACGGTGATCGATCCGTCTTTTTCGGTGCGTGTCACACGGCGGTTTTTTGTCTCACAGGCCACAAGCCGGCCTTCAATGTCGAAAAGCAAACCATTGGATGCATTGTGGCGGAACACGTGGGTTTTACCATCAGGGCCTAGACGGTTGATGTGCTTGCCGTCCGTGAAGTAGAGCGAGTCATTCTTCCAAGCGGGGCCTTCCGTCGCGCCAATTGCCCCGTGGTCTCTGGGGGTTGCTTTCGCGGCAATCGGGGATCGCATCGAAGAGCAGGAAGCGAATAGGAGAATGGGTAGAAATCGAAGAAGCATAGGGGTGGAGATGGGCGATGGGAGATGGGTAAGACCTCAGACGCGACACGCATCAGGTCTCACATTTTGAATCGTGGATCTGTGAAGTTTGGCGACCGGAGCGATGTGGCGCGATCCAAAAGACGTCCGCGTTTCAAGCGAGATTCTGTCTGGCTCCGCACCAAATGGCACTAATTTGACTGCTGATCAGCAGTTGTTTGTAATGGATTTGGGCGGTCATCGTGCCCCGTGTCACCGACCGCCACCCGCTGCAAATCGGCGTCAAATGCCAAGGCTGATCGATGCTCGGCCGAGGGGCGGCCGAGGGGCGGCCAAAAAGACGAAAGGCTCACCCGCGTGGCTTGAAAAATCCAGAGGCATCCATCCACTCCGCGGCGGCTTTGAGCCATCCATCCACTGGCAGATTCTTTTTACGCGTGCCAAAGCCGTGTCCGCCTTGTGAGTAGATATGAATTTCGGCAGGTAGACTTTGGCGCTTATAGCTCAAGTAAAGTTCAGCTGCCTCGATGGGGTTTGATTTGTCGTCATGTGCAACAATGAAGAAGCAGGGTGGCGCATCGGCCGGAATGCCAAAGCCCTCGCGGAAGGTGAGCTTCTTTTCGGGCTCGAGAAAACCGCCTCCGTAGACAAAAAGGGCGAAATCCGGTCCGCGTGGATCGTCAACTTCTGGCTTTTGTTCGTAGGTGCGCGGGGTGCGATCCCAGGAGGCGTGGCCGATGAGATTGCCGCCGGCGGAGAAGCCGATCACCCCGATGCGCTTCGGGTCGATGTTCCATTCTTTCGCACGGTGTCGGACGATGCCGAGCGAACGTTGGAGGTCCTGGACGGGGTATTGATAGGGGACGGCTTCATCGGAGGTCGGCGTGCGGTAGCGAAGCAGGATGGCTGTCACTCCAATGCTGTTGAGCCATTCACATACGCCAGTGCCTTCGTTGTTCGTGGAGAGAAACCAGTAGCCGCCACCCGGGCATACGATGACTGCCGCGCCGTTTGGATTGGCGGCGGGGTAAACCGTGATTGAGGGATCGCTGATGAAAGTTTCGTGTCCGGGGGTGCTGCCCTTCGGTCCGATGCGCTCAAGTGTTGCTTTTGATGGTTCGACGCGTTTGCCCGGAACGCCCTCGGGCCAGAGGGGCAGATTGGTTTCGGCGGCGTTGGTGCAAATCGCCGTGGCGAGAAGGAGTAACGTGATGTGTCGCATCGAGATGGTTTTCATACTTGAGGGAGGCCGTTAGCTTCTCGG
>CAIWSO010000166.1 GCA_903915315.1 uncultured Spartobacteria bacterium
ATCGACGACATCCAAGAATCTGCCCTCGAAGACACGGAGTCCCTTGAGGCACTCAAGATTATCGTCAAAGCCCAAGACCCCAAAGCCGCCTTCGACCGAATGGGGGAATTTGCAGCGCTCCTTGGGAAAGGTTCGAATTCGGAACTCAAGGTCAGTTACGAGTCTTTAGTCGAACGCGAAAAAAACCTGCGGGCCAGCTTGGAGAAGTGTGATGCCTTTGAGCGGCGCTCCGCGTACCCAGAGGTTTGGATAGCCTTATGCGAAATTGATCCCGCTTTGGGTGCGGATTCGCGTGTCACCGACAGAAAAGCCAAAGTCTCTGGCAAATGCCCCCGCTTTATATCCGATTATACCAGCGCGCTCGAGCAGGAGCGAAAAGGCAAGCTGGGACAGGCTCTGGCTATGTATCTTTCCGCACTGGATGCATCACCAAGCAACGAGATCCTCGTTGGCAAAGTCACGGAACTCGGCAAGCAAATCCTCAAATAGCACTGACCATGTCAAGAAACCCAACCAGTTCAATGAAGGCACGCAAAATAGCATCTTTTTGTGTGGGCTTTTTATTGTTGTCCGGTGCCGCTGTTTTTTTGATAGCACGAAGTCCGGATACCATATCCCACCTTCCTGAGTTCCCTATTTCACGATATCTTGATGGAAACAGCCTTTGGAGCGACGAGGATTACAAGTTGGCTGGTAAAGTGAGCAACGTTTTGCTCCGATCTGGCGATGGCAAAACACTCCTTGTCTCCATCAAGCCGGAGGCATCCGATACTTTCCTTCCCGTGAAGTTAGACAAAGACAGCGGGAAGAAAAAAAGCATTCAGAAGGACCAATCCATAACGCTAAAAGTCCGTTTGGACTCTGATGGCGTGATTGTCTGCAACGAATATATCGAAAAATAGAGGGTCTATATTTGTCCTTAGCCGAGGACGTGGAAGGTGTCGGATTTTTGGAGGCTGCGGATGAAGCCGGCGGCGAGGGAGGCGGCGTGGCGAACGTCGGCGAGGGAAATGGTTTCCACGGGGGAATGCATATAACGAAGCGGGATGGAAATGAGCCCGCAGGGAATGCCGTCGCGGGTCGTGTAGATGACGTCCGCATCCGTGCTGGTGCTGCGGGAGACGGCTTCGTGTTGGACAGGGATTTTGTGTTTGGCTGCGACCTCGATGAGGCGCTGCATGACGAGTGGATGGTTCGCAGCACCGTGGGAAATAGTCGGCCCTTTGCCGAGTTCGACGAGCCCATTTTCCTTCACGCTGATGCCGGGGGTGTCGGTGGCGTGGGTGACATCGAAAACGATCGCAACCGAGGGGCGGATGCGGTGCGCCACCATTTGAGCGCCTCGACAGCCGACTTCCTCTTGCACGGCATTCGCTGCGAAGGTGGTCGCGACAGGGCGCTTCTTTCCGGCGCGAAGCTGTTCGAGGATGAGGGTGAGAATGAATCCGCCGATGCGGTTGTCGAGGGCGCGACCGACGATGCGATCTTCTGCAAACTCGATCGCGTCATCCACAAAGATAGCTGGGGTCCCAACTCGGATCCCGAGCTTTTCAACGCCTTTGGCGGAGGAGGCTCCAACGTCGATGAAGAGATCTTTCCATTCTGGCGGCTTCTCGTTGGATCTGTCGCGAAGGTGGAGAGCGGTGTTCCCGATCACGCCGGGCACGATTCCCTTCGACCCGAAGAGGCGGATACGGCGGGCGGATGCGAGGGTACGATCCGAGCCCCCGATGGGTCCGACGGCGAGAAAACCTTTGTCGTCAATGTGGCGGACGATGAAGCCGATCTCGTCAGCGTGGGCCTCCATCATCACTCGCGGAGCCTGGGCATCCGATCCATCCAACACGGCCCAGGCGTTGCCGTAGGGGTCGGATTCGACGCGGTCGGCGAAGGGCGCGATGTTTTTGATCCAAAGTTGTTGTCCCTCTTTTTCCCAACCGGACGGGCTCGGGATGGAGAGGATTTCGAGGAGGTTTTTGGTTTTCATATAAGTGAGTTGGTGGATCTAGATTTGGTTTGAGATGAACGTTCCCGTGGCCATCAAAGCCTCTGCCAGCGTGAGATCTTGCGGATAGGTGATTTTGAAGTTCGGCTGATCGTTTAAAATAGCGACGGGATGGATGCCGCTGGCAATGAGGGCTGAGACTTCATCCGTGGATCCCGCTTGGTGAGCCTGCAGCGCGGCGAGAAGGATGTCGAAGCCGGCCGCCTGCGGGGTCTGCATAGCAAACACTCCCTCGCGAGGAACCGTTTCCAGAAGCACGCCTTGGGCATCGCCGCGATGGAGTGTATCGCTCACCCGTTGGGCTGCCGAAGCGGCTTGGTGGATGCGGGCCGCTGCAAGAATGTGGGTGATCAGGGCCGGGGTCACCAAGGGCCGCGCGGCATCGTGGACGGCTACGTAGCCGGGTGC
>CAIWSO010000167.1 GCA_903915315.1 uncultured Spartobacteria bacterium
GTCTATCCCCACCTTATGCGGCACAGCTTTGCGACGCACCTGCTCCGTGGCGGGGCCGATCTCCGCATCATTCAGGAGCTTCTCGGCCATGCGGACATCTCGACCACACAGGTTTATACGCATGTGGAAAAAAGCGGTCTTGCCGCCGTGATAAAAAAATTCCACCCCCGAGCTTGAATCCTCACGGCTAATCCCCCCAGCATGTTTGCCATGCTCATCGACACGCACGCCCATCTTGATTATCCGGATTTTCAAAACGATCTCCCCGCCGTGATCGAGGCAGCGAGGTTGGCTGGGGTCACTCGCATCATCAGCATCGGCACGGGGGTCGAGAGCAGCCGACGGGCGGTGGCGCTCGCTGAGAAATACGACTCCGTTTATGCCGTTGTGGGATTGCATCCCACCAACGTGAGCGAGGAGACCGGAGACTGGCTCGCGGCGCTTCGCGAGTTAGCTAACCATCCGAAGGTCGCGGCGATCGGGGAGACAGGGATGGATTATTACCGCTTGCCGTCCGAGCAACTCGCTTCCTCACCCGCGCTCAGTGCTCTTCAAGCGGAAATGGCGAGCGATACGGAAGCGGCGATCATTGACGGGGCTTACAAAGCCGCGCAGGCCGAGGCTTTTGAAGCGCAGTTGGAACTCGCGGCAGATCTCGGACTCAATGTCGTCATTCACCAACGAAGCGCATGGGATGATACGTTGGATATTCTCAAACCCTTCACGGGCCGCTTAAGGGCGGTTTTCCACTGCTTTGGAAATACCCCCGCCCAAGCGCAAGAACTGCTCGATCTCGGACACCTTGTTTCCTTCACCGGGATCATCACTTTTAAAAATGCGGAGCCCGTCCGCGAAGTTGTGGCCGCGATTCCGGCGGATGCCTTTATGGTCGAGACGGATTGTCCGTACCTAGCTCCTGTTCCCCATCGCGGCCAACGCTGTGAGCCAGCCCATACTCGCCTCGTTGCAGAAAAAATCGCGTCCGTTCGCGGTTGCTCGCTGGAAGAGGTTGCCGCTGCCACCAGTCGTACGGCCGAGGGCTTCTTTCGATTGAGTTGATGTCCCCAGTTCCAGATATTGACCAGCATCGCTGCTGCCTCTAATAAGTCGTGCGCGAGATTATGAATCCTACAACAACAGCCTACGGGACATGGAGCGGCGGACGGTTTATGCACTTTGGCGAGACGCTCAGCGAAGAACGTTTCATCCAGTGTATCGAGACAGCCTACGAATCGGGGATTCGGACATTTGTGACTTCCGATGTCTATGGCAACGGCAAGGCTGACGAACTACTCGGTCGCGCCCTCGCTGGCATCGACCGCGCGACCTACAGCCTTGTGGGTATGATTGGGCATGATTTTTACGAAGGTCAGAGACTTGGCTCTCAGGGCTATCCGCGCTTCACCGATCCCGATTTGCGCGGACCCGAAGGCTACGCCTCCTTTGTCCGCATGGCCGCATCCAAGGAATTGGAGCGCTGTGGGACGGACCACTTCGACCTTTTGATGCTGCACAATCCCGGCGAACTCGGGTTCACTTCCGATGCCGTTTGGAGTGCTTTGAAAGCCGCGAAAGACGAGGGATTGACCCGCTTGCTTGGTATTGCGCCGGGGCCAGCCAATGGATTCTCGCTCGACCTCGTCGGAGCCTTCGAGCGTTTTGATGGACTCATCGATTGGGCAATGCTCATTCTTAACCCGCTCGAACCCTGGCCGGTCGGTCTGACCCTTCCTGCTTGCGAAAAGCATGGAGTCAAAGTCATGACGCGAGTGGTCGATCACGGTGGCGTCTTTCACGGCGATCTCGGTCTGCCCGGCCACGAATTCAAACCCGGTGACCATCGCACTTACCGGCCCGAGGGATGGGTTCAACACGGAATGGAGAAGGCGGAGCGCATGAAGCCGCTCGCCGACAAATACAATCTCACTTTACTTCAATTCGCCTCAATCTGGAATCTCAGCCATCCCGCCGTCGAAAGCGTGGTTCCCACATTCATTCAAGAATCCGGCGAGGAAGCCAGAGCCATCGAGAGCAAAATCCGCGAGTTCGCGGCCCTGCCCGATGTGCGTTTCACTCCAGAGGAAGTCGATCAAATCCGCCAAATCGGGGATAATACCGGGTGCATGAAACTCAAAGGTGCCAGCAAGCGCCACCAGATCAGTGAGCGCGCCGATGAATGGCCCATGCGCAACGACCTTCTGGAACTCGCTGCCAGTTACAATCTCGGCACCGAGTGGTAATGCCGCCGCGGCAAATCGTGGCCCGCTAACTTAAGTTGGTTTTGGGATGCGGGGCGGCATGGCCTTCCTGTAGCGGCGGTCTGCGACCGCTGATGGCCAACGATTCGGCGCTCATAGAGACGCCGCTAAAACCGAAAACGGGTCGCTGAAATTTAAACTCACCTTCTTATACCA
>CAIWSO010000168.1 GCA_903915315.1 uncultured Spartobacteria bacterium
AATTCACCGATCCCACGAAAACGAGCCTTCAAATTTTCCGCGAACTTTACGCCCTCTATCGGGAATCGGCTGGCGAGGAGATTTACATGCTCTCCTGCCTCGGCCAGCCCACCCGTGGCGTGATCGGGTATGTCGATGCCGCACGTGTCGGCCCCGACGCCCACCCCGGGCACTTCGACAAATGCCTAAAATCAGTGCTGCGTTTCCAGATCTACAACAATGTCTGGTGGCACAATGACCCCGATTGCTCCTACCTCGCCCCGAAACTCGAGAGCCGCAAAGTCGGCTACACCCACCAGGGCGAGGGCATGTGGAAGACCTGGCATAATATCGTCACCCTCGTGGGCGGAACCGCGATGAACAGCGAGCCCCTCGATGCCGAGGATTGCAAGGCCGTGTGGCGGAATGCCGAGATCATGCGTCCCTCGAGTGCGGAGCCAGGCCGGTTGCTAACCCTCGGCCTCTCACCGGAGAACACCATTTTCGGCTTTGCCGCCGCGCGGCCTTACGGCGATTTCGCGGTTTGGAATTTCTACAATTCCGCGAAAGATCCCAAATCCATCACGCTCGATTTCACGGCTGGTGGTCTGCCTCCAGGCATCGAGTGCGCGGTCTTCGACTTCTGGCAAAATAAAGTCATCGCCCGCGCGAAGGACACCTTCACAACTGCCGCACTCGACAACGAATCCTCCGCACTCCTGCGTTTCACTCCGTTGAATTCCACCGGCCCCGTTCTTGTGGGTTCGAATCTCCACCTCTCCCTGGGAGCCACCGAGATTCAGGACATCCGAACCTCGCCGGAGCTCTTGGAGGTTGTCCTCACCGATGCCGGAGCGCAGAGCGGCAGCCTCACCTTCCACAGCACCAAGCCCCTCGAAGCCGCCGGCAGCGAAAACTGCGAAATCAAGGCTGTCGAGTCCCTCGGGGAAAACCTCTGGCGTGTCGATATCCAAGGCCGCCAGTCGGCCAAACCGCAATCACTCCGCCTGACGATCAAGTAGAGAAAATCCCGCATGCCTCTTCATTTCGTATCTGTGGGTCGTCCATTTCCTGAAAACTGAACCCTGAAAACTCGTTTGTCCTCTCTCACCCCTAGCGCCCTGCTTGTGATTCATTTGCACTACATGACAAAACCCGCGGAATGAGTTCTATTCCTTGCATAATTAAAACTCAAAATTCGTGGATTCCTCGTGGCTACCCGAGGCAAAGTGATTTTAGAAAACAACACATTCGATCGTTGCCATATGCAGTGAATCCACATCAAGCGCGATGCTAAGGGGTGGCTAGAGTCTTCACCGATCCGCAACATAGTGATCGCGGGCATTCTTTTCATCGACTGCGGAATCGATGATCAACTCCCCGGTCCATAGGCCCAAACCGCAATCACTCCGCTTGTGACGATCAATTAGAAAAATAACTCCGAGCATTATGAAAAAAATACCCCGCCTAATACTTCCTCTTTCCATGTGGGCAATCGCTTCATCCGCCATCGCCCAGACCGTGCCGCCTCCGCAAAATCCGGCGGCGGTTTGGTCATTCGACCAACTCCTCGGCAATGACCCGAATGTCAAGATGGTGGC
>CAIWSO010000169.1 GCA_903915315.1 uncultured Spartobacteria bacterium
CGACCGGGGTCTTAGCTCAGTTGGTAGAGCGCCTCAATGGCATTGAGGAGGTCAGGGGTTCGAATCCCCTAGGCTCCACCACGTTGAATTTCAGGAACTTGGGAGTTTTGATTGTCGTCTCTAAGACCTAAACTAAGACCGTGTCCGCCAGCGTGCCAGTTTGTCCGACGTCGTTTTGAAGTGGTGTTCCGTGACTCGCGGGAGACCCGAATTTGAGGCATAGATTTTCCAATGACGCCCAAAAAAGCCGCGCCTTCTCGAAAGACTGTAAACGTCGCAAAGCGTGCAGCGACGGACAAAACTGATCGATATGTACCCGAGTACATCACGGAGTCATGGACAACGCACCCCGACGCTCTGAAAATGCTCGTGCATTGTGCCGCGCTTTTAAAAGTTTTGGATTCATTGAATCCGGAGTCTTCTGGCTTATCATCGGAGGAACTTGCCAAGAAGGCCGCGGAACTTCTTCGCGCCTGTCAGTTCCAATTAAAGGTGGAAGAGTTGAATTCCGCCCAGCGAGCTGAAGAAGAGAGGTGTAAGTTGATCCAAATCGGCCAAAAACGTTCACCGGTGAGTTTTGACGAAGGCAGGAAAGCCCTTGCGAAACTCTCTGGGAAAAAGGATCTTCGGCCCGAAAGGATCGATCATTATCTGCGCAAGTTGATTGGAATAGATTTTGACGCTCACCCGAGACAACCGAGGGAGGACGTCGAATTTCGCCGATTCGGTGGCGATCACTCGACTGCTTTTGATAGGCGGAAACAATTCATCGATAGGGAAATAAAATGGTACATGACGAGGGGTTTTTCCGTAGAGGACTTTGATCGCCTTGAGGCGATCGGCAAGAATCTCGGTGCCGGTTAGTCGCTTGAAGTACCGGCCCGCCCCAAATTAACTGGGACGAGATGACGCGCTGTGTCGTGCGTTCCGCTTTAGACCGGGTCAATTTGACCAAGGATTACGCATCTTCGCGATTTTCAGTTTCACCAAACAAGATTTTGGTGTTTGAAAATATCCACCGTGCAGTGCATGCGTTAAGCTGCGATGTTTAAGGACATTAAACGGTAATACTCCTGAGCACTGTGTCAGGATTTTGGATCTGACCGGCATTGTTCTGTGCTGGCGGCGCGGCTTCAATTTTTTGGCAGTGGCACACAATCGAACGGCGCTCCGCACGCTCCGACTGGCATGGAGAGCGAAAGCGGCGGCGGATCAAACTCAAGCCCCGGCAAAACAGCGTTTTCGGCTCAAAAACTCCTTGGCAAGCGCGCTGCTTAAAGGGGACGGCAATGAAAGCGTCACAAGCCGCCTCGTGCGGCAAACACCAGAGTCACTTGAAGCCGGAGTGGGTAAGAGTACCGGATGCAGTCCATCTGTCCGGGCTTAGCCGATCTGCGATTTACGAATTGATAGCCGACGGTGCGATAAAAAGTTTCTCGAATCGGCAGCGTGGAGCTCAACGAGGAGTCCGACTCATCTCTTATGACAGCCTCGTTGCTTATCTGGAGGAACAATTCGCAGCAGCAACCAAAGCAAGCGCAGCGGCGGCTAGCGAGTCTGCGCGAAAGGAGGATTGCACCAATGAATGATTCCGCCC
>CAIWSO010000170.1 GCA_903915315.1 uncultured Spartobacteria bacterium
CCGCCGGATCGAGATCCGCCAGGGTGGCGCCTGGGCAGATGCCCGCGGACCAGTCTTCGGCCGCTTGGGCGCGAAGCCGATCCAGCTCGGTCAAGGAGAGACCCGTCAATGATTCGCCGTCGCGGCCGAAGTAATGCCGCTGATAGGCGATGGGTTGGCCCGGTGGCGCCGCCGGTATCTGGAAGAGCAGGACCCGCCCTTCGGCCACGTGCAGTTCGTGGATGGCCGACATGGTATGGCCGCCGCTCATCTGCTGGGCCACCTCATGTTTGAGGCGATCAAGCTTGTCCGCCTCGCGGCGATAGTTCGATCCGACGATGGCCCGCGTCCGGTCGTCGATTCCGAACACCAGCCAGGCATAGGGCCGCTGATGCAGGTTCGCCTCGTTAGCCAATGCCGAAACATAACGGCATAACTCACGGAAATCGAAATCATTGCGGGCGGCCTTGAATTCCGCCCATTCGGTTTCATGGGGCAGAGCGCGCAACTCGGCCAAGGTGGCGCTGGGATCGATCATGGGACGGCGGCCTCGGCGGCTTCGACGGCAAGTTGGCCGGACATCAGGCGGGGGAGGAGGAGGTCGCGGGTGCGACGGAGGACTTGAGTTTGACGATGGAGATTTTCGCAGAGCTTAAAAAAGGGAGCCGCCAAGTTCGAGAATTGGGAGCAAATGTCAGCAGGAGGGCAAGGAATCTTGAATCCAGAAAGACTTGACTCTTGAACCCGCTGGCGACCAGTTGCACCTGACATGGACTTGATTGCGATGCCTCGGAATTCATCACTCCTTGCCAATAGGTAAACAATCTCCGGACTTAACCGAAGAGAGCGCATGACGATGAATTCAGTTGATCCACATGCTGCCTGGCCATCAACGAGACATTGAACGAACGCCGTTTTCCCATTTTCTAGACAAGGGGTAATTCGAGCCAGCAAAGTATCGCCATTTTGAAATCTGCTACCCGTTGGTTCCTCCCGTTCCTCTATTCCATCAATTAACATGCTATCGTTTGATAAGCAGTTCATCGGAATGAATGGTATGGGTGCACTACCTAGCGCAGGGCGCGGATTCAGGCAGACCGCCGCATGAAGCGGCACTATCTCCCACCCCTGCGGAAAACGACCAAGAGGGGAATCAACGACAGGGACAGATTCGTGGCCGGGGTAGCGAAAATGGACGAACCACTCGCGGTAGAGGCGGCGGGCCATCTCTTCTAAAATGGCGATGCGCTTACGGTTGTTCTCGATGAGGTCGTCGTAGGCGGAGAGAATTGAGGCAATGCGGTGTTGGATTGGGAGGGGAGGAACGACAACTTGCACCTTTGCAAGTTTATCGCCAGATAGGTGCTTGATTGTTGCGCCAGTAAAAAACTGGTCGAATTTCCCCAAGCTACCCATGTGCAAGAACTGATAGAATAGGAAGCTTGAATCCAGCAACGACTTTGGTCTTATTCTGTGCAACGCCTTCTGAATCATCATTCCGGGCACTTGATTTTTCCAGATTGCACACCGCCCCGGCTCTCCCCCTTCGCACATGACGATATCGCCAGACTTCAGACCATAGCGGTCCGCCTCCTTGCGCTCAAACCGCATTGTTCGCAAGTTTTCCAAGCCAAATTCCCCCCACCGAACATTAACGTTTGCCAAGTAAGGCAGGTGGTCACCACGGTTTTTATTCTGATCTAACATCTTGCCAAGGCAAAGGTCTGCCACAGTACCAAGCGGTTGGCTATCCCAAGAAAAAGCGGTCATGTGCCCAGAATCTCCCCCGCCAGCCGTGCGATCTTCCGTTCAAACTCCCGCGCCTGAACTGAGAGACGGTCAAAGTCACCGCTCAGTGCTGCAAACACCTGAGCAAAATCACCGTCGGCGATCTCGTTTTCTTGGGCAACACCTACATACCGACCCGCATTCAGGGACCACCCTTGCGTATCTATTTCGCTGATGGTCGCCGCTTTGCACAATCCCGGCACATCGCGGTAGGCCAGCCCATCTCCAAAAATCTCCCTCAATTTGGCCTGTGCTTCTTCGCCACCCAAGACATCAGCCACAGATTCACCACGAAATAAGCGAACAATGCCGCTGAGCACGCCGATCTGAGCTGTCGTCCAATCGCGGTGGGCGCGGTCGATCTGGCGGTAGATACCCCGGGCGTCGATGAACAGGACCTTCCTGGGAGCGCCGGCGCCCC
>CAIWSO010000171.1 GCA_903915315.1 uncultured Spartobacteria bacterium
AGTTGACCGACGCTGGTGATGTTCGCATTGTTGAGGCAGTTGGCGGCACGAACCGAGAGCTCGATCTCGTTCACGCTCATGGCCAGAAGCTTCTTCATACGGTTGTTCTCTTGGCTCACCTCTTGTGGAGTCTCGTCAAATTCGACCTGCTCGTCATTGAAACCAACAAACACGTCGAGGTGGTGGCGAAGGATCGCCGAGGCCTGGAGCAAAGCGTCATCAGGGCTGATGCGACCGTCTGTCCAAACTTCCAAGATGACCTTGTCGTAATCGGTGCGCTGACCCACGCGGGTGTTTTGCACGGCATACTTCACGCGGGTCACAGGAGAAAACACGGAGTCGATCGCGATAACGCCGATCGGTTGGTCGGCACGCTTGTTCTCGTCACCGGTAGCAAATCCACGACCGACACGAACTTCAAATTCGGCTTCGAATTTTTGTTTCTTGTCGAGTGTGCAAATGAGTTGGTCAGGATTCAAAACCTCGCATTGAGCGTTGCCTTGGATATCACCAGCCGTCACGGCACCTTCACGGTTCACCGCGAGCTTGAGCGTGCGGGTTTCGTGATCGTGGGCGTTAAATTTGATTTTTTTGAGATTGAGGATGATCTCGACCACGTCTTCAACAACGCCAGGTAGAGTGCTGAACTCGTGAAGAGCGCCCTCGATTTTCACCGAAGTGATAGCGGCACCTTCGAGCGAGCTTAGAAGAACACGACGGAGCGAGTTGCCGATGGTGTGCCCGTAACCGGCCTCGAATGGCTCGGCTGTGAACTGGGCAAATTGATCTGTGGCTGTGGCCTCGTCTTTGACGAGAGTTTTCGGCATTTCGAACCGAGCGAGACGTACTGGCATGTTTTTGTAGTTTTTTATCGAGTAACCGGGTTTCCCTGTGCGCTTACGGCTGCTCATCGGAGATGGCGGCCACAGGACCAACGGCACCATTTTTGGATCGGGCGCGAGGTGTCATAGGTAGCTTAAAACTTGCCCATGTCAAGCAAATCTCGCGATTTTTACGTGAATTTGATTTTGACCGATTTCGGAGCCTGGAAGCTGTCCGATAAAGTCGGGGCAAGCGCCTTGGGCGCGGCGACCTCTCCGGTGAGCGCATTTTTGAGGGCCCCCTCGACAAGTTGGGCACAATGGATTTTCATAGGGGGAAGCGCGCCGAGGGGCGCAGAAAGATCCTCGTTGGACATAGCCAAGGCTTCCGATGGCGTTTTTCCTTTGATCAACTCCGTGGCCATGCTGGCGACGGCAATGGCGGTCTGGCATCCAAAGGATTGGAACGTAGCCTTGTCGATCACGCGGCGTCCGTCCTCAGCGTTGCGGAACTTGATCCACATTCTCAGCATATCCCCGCAGTCGCTACTGCCAGCGGTTCCAATAGCATCCGCTCCGGTCATTTCCCCGAGGTTTTTGGGATTCCGAATGGCCTCGTCGATTTTTTCTTCCGTATTCATTCCGTGGTATAACGTGGAAGATTCGGTGCGACCTCGCAACTCCAAGCATCAATTCCGCCTCGGAGGGCCTTCACATTTTGAAATCCGTGTCCAGCAAAATACGCGGCGGCATCCAAAGTTCGAGTGCCCGTG
>CAIWSO010000172.1 GCA_903915315.1 uncultured Spartobacteria bacterium
CCGAGTTGGTGAAGGAGGCCGGTCCGCACGCGGGAAAGACGCTCCGCAGCTTCGCCACCGACAGCTTCGAGGCCGGATACCCAAACTGGACCGCCAACATGGTAGAGCGCTTCAAAAAATATCGCGGCTACGACCCCTCGCCCTACCTGCCGGTTTTGAACGGATGGATCGTCGGGAGCGCTGAGCTTTCCGACCGGTTTTTGCACGACTACCGCAAGACCGTGGCGGATTGTTTTGCCGACGAGCACTACGGCCGAATGACCGAACTCGCCCGCAAGAGTGGCATGATGACGCGCGCCGAGGCGGCGGGGCCCAGCCAGTCGGGGACTGTTTGTACCGATGCGTTGAAAAATCTCGGCCGTGTGGATTTTCCGCAGGGCGAATTTTGGAGGTTCGGGACCTTCGTGCAGCGCGACCAAAACATGGTTTGCAAGCAAACGGCCTCGGCCGCGCACATCTATGGGAAACGCTATGCCGCCACCGAGTCGTTCACAGCGGTCCACGGATGGCGAAACTGGGATGAATCGCCGGACATTTTGAAGCCGCTCGCGGACCGCGCGTTTTGCGAGGGCATCAACCAAATCTTTTTCCACTCGAGCACCTGCCAACCAGCGGATTACGGCAAGCCCGGCATCGTCTACAACGCCGGCACCCATGTGAACCCGCGCGTCTCGTGGTGGGAACAGGCCGGCGGGCCTTGGATTTCCTACATCAACCGCTGCCACTCGCTCCTGCAAAGTGGGCTCTTCGCCGCCGATGTGCTCTACTATGTGGGCGATGGCGCGCCGAACCTGATCCCGCCGAAGCATGTCCCCGACGGGCTCGGCAAGGGCTACGACTACGATTCCTGCAACGAGGAGGTCTTGCTCACGCGCCTCTCGGTCAAGGACGGCAAAATCGTGCTTCCCGATGGCATGTCCTACCGCGTGCTGGTCCTGCCCAATGCCACGAAAATGCCCGTGCCGGTGGCGAAAAAACTCAGCGAGTTGGTGCAGGCCGGCGCGACAGTGATCGGGCCGAAGCCGCTGACCGATCCCGGACTCAAAAACCACCCTCAGTGCGACGACGTGGTGAAGAAAATCGGCGAGGAACTCTGGGGCGGAAAGACCGGCAATGGTCGCGTGATCCATGGCAAGACCGAGCGTGAGGTTTTGTTGGCGGATGGCGTGTTGCCCGATTTCGAGGCCGGCGGAGCGAAGGACACCTTCATCGACTTCATCCACCGCACGACTCCCGAGGCGGAAATCTACTTCCTCGCGAACCGCAAGGACCGTCTGGAAAAAGTCACCGCCACTTTCCGTCAAACCGGTCGCCAGCCCGAGTTGTGGAATCCCATGACCGGCGAGCAGCGCGAACTGTCGAATTTCGAAATCGAAAACGGCCGCACGAGCATTCCGCTCGAGTTCGATCCGAATGGCTCGATGTTTGTCGTCTTCCGCAAACCCACCACCGTAACCGCTGGCGAGGGTAGTAACTTCCCGGCGTTCGAGACCGTCCAAACCCTCGAAGGGCCGTGGACCGTGCAGTTCGACAAGGAATGGTTCTACCCCGCCACGAACAATCTAGTGGACTTCGACAAGCTTGAGGATTGGATCAATCGCCCCGAGGAGCCCGTGAAGCACTTCAGCGGGACGGCCAAATACATTAAAGTTTTCAGTGTTCAGCCTTCAGTGTTCAGCAATGGCGGGAGTTTCCATCTCGCCCTTGGAATGGTCGGGCATTCGGCCAAGGTGACGCTCAACGGCAAAGACCTC
>CAIWSO010000173.1 GCA_903915315.1 uncultured Spartobacteria bacterium
CGCAAACCCGTCTTTATTCGAGCAACGAAACGGACCGGCAGGGTGACTCAGGGGAGGGTCCAGTCAGCGCGTTCGCAATTTCGCCGGAGACGGGGCAATTAACCATGCTGAATACGGTCGGATCGGGTGGCGCGGGTCCGACTTATGTTAGTCTCCATCCGTCTGGAAGATTTTTACTGGTGGCCAATTATTTTGGAGGATCGGTCTCGGTCTTGCCTATTTTGGCTGACGGAAAACTCGGGCCGGCGAGCGACGTGAAGACCGATCAGGGAACGATCGGGCCACGCAAAGCCCAGCATGCGCCTCCTGGGAGTTTTGCATTCAGTGGCCATGACCGTACGCATGCGCACATGATTCAGGCTGACGCTTCGGGGCGTTATGTGTTTCACGCGGATCTCGGTTTAGACCGGATCTTTGTATGGAAGTTCGATGAGCGAAATGGGCGCCTCTCGCCGAATGATCCGCCTTGGGTTGCGCTGCCTCCCGGGGATGGACCAAGACACTTTGCCTTTCATCCGAGTGGACACTGGTTTTATTCGGTTCAGGAGGAGGGGTCGACGGTGGCGGTTTTTGACTACGATTCGGATAAGGGTAGGTTAACCCAAAAACAGACGGTTTCGACCCTGCCTCAGGGGTTTGCTGGGAGCAACTTCTGCTCGGAGATTTTGGTCTCGCCCGATGGACGGTTCGTATATGCCGGCAACAGATTGCACGATAGCATCGCTATTTTCTCCGTCGGCAACTCGGGCGCCCTGAGTTTCGTGGGAGAGGAATGGACGCGCGGGAATTATCCCAGGAGTTTTAATTTCGATCTGACCGGCCGATTTCTTTACTCGTGCAATCAGCGCGGAGACAACGTGGCGGCATTTCGTGTGGATGCGAAATCCGGTGCTTTAAATTTCACCGGCCACTACACGGCGGTGGGAAACCCGTCTGCGATCGTCTTCCTTGATCTCGCTGCGCCACAATAATCAACGAGTTGGCTGTCGATCTTTGCGGCTGCAGAACCGCTTTAGCAGATCCATCTTTTTGGCGGCAGCGAGAATCGCTTGGTGTTATTTGTTTGGGAGGGAAAGCTCGCCGAGCATTTCGAGTAATGTCTTTGTAATCATCACCGAGGCGTTTTCCTCGACCACGTTAGTTCCCAGCCAAGTTTCGTACCCGCCGAGGGCGTGATGTTCGGGAGTGGGAAGGTATCCGTGTCTTCCGTTGGCTAGGCCAACAACCATGGTCTTGGGAAACGGGCTCTCGCGTTTGAGTTGAAGTCCGATTTCAACGAAAGTTTCAAATGGGATGCCGCAGATTGCGAGGTCTCCAATTCGGAGAGCTTGCAGTTTGATCGTGATGGTTTCCTCGGGGCGTTCGTCTGAGGCAATGGTGTTTCTAGCGTAGTTTTGGGCGAGGCGCGGCAGTCGTTCGATGGCTTCCTTATCCTTGATGGCGAGGAAGGCTTTGGCCTCCTCGATCTGCTCGGGAGTTGGGCGACGGAAACGAAGCGTGAGTTCTTTCTCCAGCATGGCGATGGCGGGTGTCGGTTGGTGTTGGCCGATGTCTTGGACGGCGCGCCAAGCCGTGTCTGCGGCTTTTTGCGCCACGATCCGGATTTGCTCGAAGGGTTCGCGCGGAGGGCGCGAGGATCCAAATGGGATGTTGTTGATGTCTCCGGAAGTACCATTGGACATCATGGCCACGAAGGCAGGCGATGCATTGAAGCGGGAGGGCATCAGGCGGGCGAACTCCCCAAAGTAATCGGCGGACACTTGGGCGGGAGGCATTCCGCCGACGTAATGTAGTGAATAATTGGCGAAGAGGCCGAGGGGTTGGCGTTTTTGGGTTTGGACAGACAGAACGGTGATGTCTGGATCGGTGGGGCCCGCTGGACGATCGAGTGTCTCGGAGGAGTTTGGAGGGTTCATTTTAACCTGATCCATTTTTCCGAAGGGGTTTGGACCCATGCGTCCCGGCTTCAAAAACCAGCGGCGATTGAAGACTTCGTCCGGTAAGGGACGCGCCGCAGCGCCGAGTAGGGCGGGTTGCAGGGCGCCGTGGGCGCGGGCGATGGAGTCTGCCAATCCTTCCACAAAAATCTTACGATATCCTTGGGTCTGAGCAGAGTTGTTTTTGGATCCTGAAGACGGAGCAGAATGGGTATGGGTGGAGCACACGAGCATCCGGTTGATGGGGATGCCGGTGCGTTCGGAGGCGATCCGTTTTGCCTCATCGAGTACGTCGGGCCCCGCGCCGAGATTGTCTACAACGCTGAGGGAGACGGTGGTGCCTTCTCGGTTTAAAACGATCGAACGGGCGTGCAGCGGGTCGTGGCAGCTCTGCGCCATGTTCGCGCTGAAGCCTCCGGGCATGTTCACGGGGAACTCGACGGGGGAGATGTCGGAAGCGGCGGCTCCGGCTCGGAGTCCCGATGGATCAGGGGCGGCGAATAGACCGGGCGGGAGTGGGACGATAAGTATCGTGAGGAGGGGAAGGATTTTTGCGTGCATGGGGGTGTGAATGACGACCCGCGAGCGCCAAAAATCTAAGGACAGGAAGCAGGGTATGCCCTGGTAGGGTGATGATCGGCCATTAAGCTGGACGCTTGGATTTCATCTTTGCCAGTACTGGTGGGTAGAGAGGTCTAAAAATTCGGCTCCAATAGTGGGTGAATGCAGTTGCTGGCTGCAAAGCGCTAAGAGGCGAGAGGCGAGAGGCGAGAGGCGAGAGGCGAGAGGCGAGAGGCGCGAGCGGATGACCGCCTCGCTCGCAGCTAATCTGC
>CAIWSO010000174.1 GCA_903915315.1 uncultured Spartobacteria bacterium
GTGCTACTCATGTAGCCGAACCATGCATGTCCTCCGTTGGAACCCTGACCACTGAACATAATAGTGGGCAGGCCTAGAGACTTGCCGCAAAGAGCGGCGTGATAAGCTTGGTCAATGCAGATGCCACCACTTTTCTGAATAGCTGCAAAAGTGTATGGGCCATATTCCCAAACGTATTTTTTGGCTGAGATACGTTCGTCGCGATATCGGATCATCGAAAAGGCCTGCTCGAAATTTCCCGTCCTTAAGCGGATTTTCTTTTGAGCCCAAGCCATCTCAGCGGGAGTGATAAATGCATCGACGACGAATTTCAGTTCATTGGGTGAAAATCGGCGAAGATCAAGAAGGAGCTTACGGGATTCATTCGCCTCAACCCAACGGCCAAATTGCACTTCCGGAGAGGCGATTTCTTTTGGCACTAAATCGGATGGGACCTGGTGATGGGGCCAGAAGGCGGGTACGGCCGAGTCACTCACAAAAGCAATGGCAATCGCGAGATTGGCATACTCGCGCCATTTGGCGGGATAGGCCTCCCGAATCTCCCGAAGGTTTTTTAATACCCCAGGGAAAAAGTCTCGGTCGTCGCAGTTGGAAAAAAATGCTCGCAAAAAAGCGGGGTCACCCATCGCTTCCTGTGCGAGCGTTTTTCCTGCAATTTCGCTGAGTAATCCTTCCTGCAAGGAAATGCCGGAGGGGAGGGCGGTTTCTTCCAGGGCGCGACGGATTTCCGGTGCGTTCGCCATTTGTGAAGCCTCCTGAAGCGGGATGGGAACCGCATCTGACGGGGGAGTCTGGCCAGGCGCTACAAAAAGGAGCGCAGCACTTGGTGGGCGACGGTAAATGTGCCTTTGTACCAGCGCGGCATTTTCGGTCGAGGCCTCGCGGGACAGGAGTTCGCACCATCGCCAGAGATCAAGCCACTCCACAAATACCGCAGTACTCGCTGAGGTGGCTTTTTTTTGATCACCGGTTTTGTAAAAGCGGGCGAGGGCGGATTCCAATTCGGTTCGCGCGCTATCGAATCCCTTATTCGCCAGACCCGTTACATCCGCTGTCGTGGGATGGGATTCTAAGTTGTATGCTTGTGCGGATGGAGTTCCTAAGGCCACGCACATCAGCAGCCATTGAAAATAAGGGCAGAGAGTGATCAGGAAAAATCGAGAGCCTTCGTGGTGCATATTTACTAGGAGTTGATTCCACTTATCACCCTGCTCCGACTCTTGGAAAATCACAGCTGAAATATTCTCTCACGAGCCAATCGCCACCTATGCAACCGCTGTGCAATTTCGTTTTTATAGTTTAGAGATTTATACATGCCACTCGCTTGCCGTCTGTTGGAATTTGGAGCCAGTCCCGCCGCTTTGGAAATCCAAGAACTCCCATCCTCTCCGCCGGGTTCGGGTGAAGTTGTTCTGCGCATGCTGGCTGCACCAGTGAACCCGGCTGACATCAATGTCATCGAAGGAACCTACGGCGAGTTGCCCGTCCTGCCGGCCACGATTGGAAACGAGGGTTGCGGCATCATTTCCCAAATCGGGCCAAATGTGAAAGGTCTCGAGGTCGGTGCTCCGGCTATCGTTTTGCGGTCGGGGACTTGGACGACGGAGATGCGGGTTTCAGCGTCCGAGGTCGTTCCTCTTCCCTTGGGGATTGATCCCTGGCAGGCGGCCATGCTTCCCGTCAACCCGGCGACAGCTTGGCGGATGCTTCATGATTTCACTGATCTTCAATGTGGGGATTGGATTGTTCAAAATGCGGCCAATTCAGCAGTCGGTCGAGCGGTCATTCAACTCGCCCATGCTCTCGGCCTGCGCACCCTTAACGTGGTTCGACGTCCAGAATTAATCGATGAGCTTCGGGGTATCGGGGCGGATATTGTCGTTCTTGAGGATGTGGATCTTCGCTCCGAAGCCGTGCGTCTTTGTGGAGGATCTAGGCCGCGGTTGGCTTTGAACGCGGTAGGTGGCTCTAGTGCACTCAATATCGCCAACGCGCTCGACACAGGATCTCCACACGTGACCTACGGCGCCATGGGGCGCCAACCACTTAAAATCCCTAACGGGCTCCTGATTTTTAAAAACATTTCATTTCACGGATTCTGGCTTCGTCGTTGGAGGGAGGCAGCTTCGCTCCAAGAAATCCATGATACCTACCTTGTTCTTTCCGAATTTATTGTAAGTGGTGTTCTTAAAACACCAGTTCATCGCGTTTTTCCGCTCACTCAAGTGGTCGAAGCCGTTAACGAGGCATCCCTCGCGGGTCGATCCGGAAAAGTGCTTCTCGACCTTGGGGATTGTAAAACGCATTGAGCTTTCACCCAAGACGCAGCAGATTGGTTGGGTATGAGCGCTGATACTTGCGATTGGCAGAATTTTTCTCCCGGCGATTTGAGTTATGCCTTTCCGATCGTATCTAGTGGCGATGTGTCGGCTTCTATCGCTCGTTCCAGTCAAGCATTTCCTGCTTGGGCAGCATTATCACTCGACGAAAGGCGCGATCTTCTGACTCAGTGTGCTGACAATCTTCGTGCCAAAAGTGAAGAGATCGCAGTTTTGATCACACGTGAGACTGGGAAGCCCATTCGCGAAGCCCGTCTTGAAATGGCGGCGGCGATCGCAAAGTTCGATTTCACCTTTGCGGATGGCGAGCGTTTCTTGCGCGATGAAGCCGTTGCCGGAGGCCCCCATCCCGCCTTGGTTCGCCATTGTCCACGCGGTCCGGCGGCCGTCATTGCCCCGTTCAACTTTCCTGTTCATCTCGGTCACGGGGCCACGCTCGCTTACCTTTTGGCCGGCAATACTGTGCTTTTTAAGCCCTCGCCGATGGCCGCCAATGTGGGGCTGGTTTACGCTCAGGTTATGCAGGCGGCGTTGCCCGCAGGTGTCTTCGAGCTTGTTCAGGGATGGGCACCGGTTGGCCAAGAACTTTGTCTCGATCCTGTGGTGAGGGCGGTGTGTTTCACGGGATCTGTTCCAGTGGGAAAAGCGCTTTCTGTGGCCCTTGCCAGTGATTACTCAAAGTCTCTCGCTTTGGAGTTGGGTGGAAAAAATACGGCCATCATTTGTGAGGATGCTGATCTGGCTCTGGCTGCTGATGCTGTTGCTGATGGGATGTGCCTCACGGCTGGACAGCGCTGCAATGCAACCTCGCGAGTACTTCTTCATCGCAGCATTGCCGATCGTTTTTTGGATCTTTTGCAATCTTCGCTCAAGCGCTATCGGCCCGCTGATCCACTCGATGAAACCACGCTTCTCGGTCCGCTTATTCATTTTTCAGCGCATGAGCGCTACGAGCAGTTGATATCCGGCTCCGAGGGCGAATGGATTGTTCCTGGAGGGATTTTGGAGTGTAATGACAAAGAACAGCACGGGTTCTACGTCCTCCCCGCTGTCGTTCTAGTAAACGATAGCGCCGCACTCGATGCCTCTCCGCTTGCCAAGTGCGAGACGTTTGCTCCGATTCTGGTTGTAGAAATCTTCGATAAGGAGCCAGAGGCCATCACTCGTCACGAGGCATGGGCATTTGGCTTAACGGCGAGCATTTTCACGTCTTGCGATGACGCTTTCTCTCGCATCGGAGCTCTTCTTTCCGTCGGAAATCTTTATCGCAATTTACCGACGACGTTTTCTCCGTCCACCTTGCCGTTTGGAGGGTGGGGGAATTCGGGCAACGGACGGCCTGGCGGACGTAGCTTCCTACGCTTCGCGGTTCAGGAACAAGCCGTGCAGTGGAAGGCGTAAGACGCAAAAAACCTGATGAGTTATTTTAATGATCGAACTCCAAAAATAAGTCCATTTAGCAAGAGGTCTGGCATAGACTAACGACACATGAAACGCGGCTTTCTCGACAAACTCATTGAGCGTCTCCCTCTGGTTCAGACCGGCGAGGTGCAGAATTACCTTGTGGAAATCGCCCGCGAGAAAGGTTTCCTCGAGACCATATTCAACGCCATTCTGGAAGGGGTCATCGTAACGAATCCCAAAGGGCGTATCCTTTATCTCAATCGCGCGGCTTGCGGATTTTTTGGAATCGAGTCGGAGTCGAGTCTCGGCCGTCCACTTTCTGAAGTCGTTCGTGGGATGGATTGGGATGCACTCACCAGCTCGCGCAGTGAAATTATCAGCCGAGACTTGGAGGTTTTTTATCCTGACAATCGTTTGCTGAATTTTTATGTGGTTCCGCTTCTGAGCGACGAGGCGGATGGTAAGGAAAGCGAAACTGTTGGCCGTGCTGTCATCTTGCGCGACATCACGCAGACCCACCGCGCCGCTCAGGAGACGATCGAGGTGGAGAAATTCTCGGCTCTGACGATGCTTGCGGCAGGTGTGGCGCACGAGATTGGAAACCCTCTCAACTCACTGAATATCCATCTGCAGCTCATGCAGCGCAATTTGCAGAAGGCACCGCCCAACCTCCGCAAGCAACTCGAAGAATCGGTCTCCATCGCGCGAGGAGAGGTGACCCGCCTAGACCACATCATCACTCAATTTCTGCGAGCCATTCGCCCGCAACCTCTCCAGGTTTCGTCGTCGGACATCAACTCCATCCTCAACGAGACTTTGGAGTTCCTTTCAGCCGAGATTCAGGATCGGGACATCATCGTTGAGAAAGATCTATCCAAGGGTCTGCCCCTGCTTCAGATCGATGGCGACCAGATCAAGCAGGCCTTTTACAATATCTGCCGCAATGCCTTTCAGGCTATGAAAAGTGGTGGCATCCTGCGAGTGGCGACCTCCTTGGATACCAACCATGTGAGCATCGTTTTCAGTGACACAGGTGGTGGCATCGCTCCCGAAAATATCACCCGAATCTTTGAACCCTATTTCACCACCAAATCCAACGGCAATGGCCTTGGGTTGCTCATTGTGCGCCGCATCGTTCGCGCGCACGGCGGTGAAGTGATCTTGGAAAGCTCTCCTGGGCGTGGCCTCACTCTCACGATACTCCTTCCCCGTGTCGATCGGCGTGTCCGCTTTCTCGGTGCGGGCGATGTCCCGACTGAATCCAAATGAACACCCATTACACGACCCTTCTAAAGACGCTCCACGCTGAGGCCCTCGCCAATTACCAATCTGGTTGCCGAACTCCCGATGCGATCGTTTCCCCGCACTCGGCTTTGTCTTTGGCGAGTTTGGGACTCACGAGAGCATTCCTTTACGATTATGTGGATGATTTTTCGCGTTATGGTACCCCCGACTTGGAGGCGTTTCTTGGGGTTGCCGGTCTTCGTGCTGCTTGCTTTGATGGAGTAACCTCGGATGCGGAGCTTCCTGAATACGACTATCCACGTAAAACCGATAAATTTGACGGTGTTGCTTGGTTGCCGCGTATCATTCGCAAGGCGCAGAGTTTTTTGGATGGCACGCTCTGCCGGGATATCATGTATGGATGCTCTGGCGACCGTGCGTTTCTTGCCAATTATAACGCGAATCTCCCCGGATTTCTTCAAGCTGTGTTGCAGGCCAAAGGTGATCCGGTTTCCGTACTCCGCTATTTGAGAGATCAGGTCACCCCCTAGAGGAGCGAAGGAAGAAGCGGGATTAAACGTTTTGAGCGCTTCGCTCGCGATTCAACCACACTTTGGTGATGCCCTTCATGCGTGTCAGAATGTAGTAAACGGTCTGACTGCGCTGGCGCACGAGGTCGGCACCGACAATCTTCGGCACAAAGTCGGCAGGCACCTCAATGACTTCTTCCGGCGTGAGACCATCAAGCCCCTTGCAAAGAATTGAAGTCATCGCCTTCGTGAGAGTCTGAACGTGGGGTCCCAGCGTGACCCGGAACGTGCATCCCCGAGAAGAGGGGCAGATTTTTAAAAATACTCCGACCGAGTCGGTGCATTCCTCGTCTTTGCGAATATCCTCGAGATCGAATGTCTCGCCGTCTTTGGGGCCTTGGCGCATCGCGGAGTCAGCATAGGAAATGAGGGCCTCCCGCTTTTCGGAGTTCGGCAACGTCTCGAAAAGTTCGATGATTTGGCTGAGTTTGGCCGGGTATGACATGGCCTAGCCTTTCTCGATTGGTGCACCCACACGATTGCCCCACTCCGTCCAGGAACCATCGTAGTTGCGAACGTTTTTGTATCCGAGAAGGTAGGTGAGAACGAACCAAGTGTGACTGGAACGCTCGCCAATGCGGCAATAAGCAACGACATCGTCACCCCGCTTCAATCCCGCTTCATCCTCATAGATGGTGCGAAGCTCTTCGTAGGATTTGAATGTCGCGTCCTCGGCCACAGCCATTTTCCAAGGTACGCTGGCAGCGCCGGGAATGTGGCCCCCGCGAAGAACACCTTCTTGCGGATATTCGGGCATATGCGTCATCTCGCCTCGGAACTCTCCCGGGGAACGAACATCAATGAGTGGACGGCCTTCGCGGCTTTGGGCCAGTGCCTGATCGTAAAACGCTCGGATCTCATCGTCGCGACGTTTTTCGCTAGGGCTATAGTGTCCGTGAACAAAATGCGGAACGGCCCTTGTCAGGTGACGTCCCTCGGCGATCCATTTCTCGCGACCCCCGTCCATGATCTTCACTTTCGTGTGACCAAACAAGCGGAAGACCCATAATGCGTAGCAGGCCCACCAATTTGATTTATCGCCGTAAAAAACTACGGTGGTGTTGTTCGAGATCCCGTGACGCTCGCAGAGTGCGGAAAAGCGTTCCACCGTTATGTAGTCGCGTATGGTTTCGTCCTGTAGGTCCGCTCGCCAATCAATATGTACGGCACCCTGGATGTGACCTGTATCATACAACAAAATGTCCTCATTGCTTTCGATGAGTCTCAAACCGGGATCGGAGAGATGTTCCGCAACCCACTGGGTGGTCACCAATGCGTCCGGATGAGCGTAATTTTTATCTATCATAGATAATCATATTCTACGCGATTTGGAATTACGGGCAAGTGTCAACCGATCGAAGGGATCGGATTATCGTCGCGGTTACCCGTTTGTCCGGCAGATGCCTAGGATGCGTCTTGGAGTCTGGCTTCCAAATCATGCAAGCGGACCTCAA
>CAIWSO010000175.1 GCA_903915315.1 uncultured Spartobacteria bacterium
CGGGACGGCGCGATCCTCAAGGAGGTGATGCCCGACAGGCTCCACGTCGCGGGCCCCGGCTACACGCGGTGGATGGAAGCCATGGGCCCCGTCCTTGATCATCTGCTGACTGAACACCCCTGATGAAAGACATCACCATGAAAGGCACCGCCACACCTCTCGCCCTCCTCCTACTGACCTTTTGTCTCTCTGCGCCCGTTTCCGCAGCGCCGATCGTAAAGGACGGCAGGGCCACCGCCGAAATCGTCATCCCGAATGATGCCAATCCCATCGTGAGAACGGCCGCAACGGAATTTCAGGGCATTATCGCCAAGATGTCGGGCGCACAACTCGATATCGTCAGCGAACCGAGCGGCAAGGTGAGGACAAAGGTCTGGTTCGGCGATAACGAGAGGACGAAAAGGCTCGGGATGGACCTCAAGGGGGTCAAATACGACGGATACAAGATCGTCGTGAAAGGCGACGATATTATCGCGGCCGGTGTGGATATCGAATGGTACAAATCCTACGGCTTCAGCGAGGACAACCTCTATAAGGTCCAAGACAAATGGTTGAAGCATACCGGCGGGCACAAATGGCGCTCGCCGATGTTCATGGAGGGCCTCCACAACCAGTGCCGCGAAAAGGATGCGTCGCGGGGCCTTGGGTTTCACGATGGCATTGATTCCACCGGCACCCTATTCGCCGCCTACGCACTGCTCGAGCAGCTCGGGTTCCGCTGGTATATGCCCTTCGCGGATATCGGGCAAGTCATCCCCGAAAAGAAGGATATTTCCTTTGCCGATCAGGACATCAAGAGCGAGCCGGCCTTCCGTTACCGCAACTGGAGCCACTGGCGCGGCAGCCGCGATGAAGCCCTGTGGTTCAAGTCGCTTGGCGGCGGGATGAGCGAACTCATCTTCTTTTATCATGCCGCAGGGCGTATTCTCGACGGCCACGAAGACCCCGAGTGTGCCGGAAAAATCAACGGTAAGACTGATTTCCGAGCGCCGAAGCTCTCCGGCGAAAAGTTCCGCTCAACTTTCCTGCAGTATCTGGAGTCCGCCAACACTTTTTATCCGAAGCTGCTCCCGTATGTCAGCTTCAACCAGCCAGACGGATGGAGCACACTCGACGACGAGGATGTTGCCAATGGCTGGGACAAACTGAAAGAGCGGGGCGATGAAGGGCGCTACAGCGACTACGCATGGGATTTCAATGCAGACATGCTCGAGCGCTACAACAAGACGTATCCCGGCAACAAGCAGCGCAAAGCCTTCTACGCTTATTCAGGCACTGGAGGCGTTCCCTCACAGCTTAAAGGCAAGTTCATCCCGGAGGACATGACCTGTGTTTTCACAAATACAACAGCCTATGACCATTTGAATTCCCAATTTACGGGCATCATGAAGGAGTGGTTCCAGTGCGTCAAAGAGCCGGAACAGTTTATCTACTACGACTATCTCTACGACCGCGGTCCTCACCGCAACTATCCGCCGACCCCGTATATCTTCACCGAAAACCTGAAGCAGCTCTTCAAAAACGTCACCCCTGCGAATTGCCAGGGATTCCTTCTCGAATACGACGCCCCTTTCGGCGGCGTTGCAAAGGCCGAAAACCACAACACCAACATCGGGGGCCCGGCTCAGACGCATCTCATGATGTATCTTTACTCGAAGCTAATGTGGGATCCGAAAGTGGATTTGGACAAGCTGTTAGCCGAATACTACACGCTCTACTACGGCCCAGCTGCGGAAGAGATGAAAGCGCTGGATAAATTTGGCGAGGAGATATGGATGAGAAAAGCACCACGTCGCGTCACGGCATCCTCAGGAAACTTCAAGGAGGAAGACGTGACAAAGCTCTTCGAAATCTTCGAAAAAGCCCGCGCAAAAGCCGTGGCCGGCAGCATCTATGCGAAGAGGCTCGACTGCCTCGCGAGCGAGATGGAGCCTCTCAAAAAGCTCTTTGCAAACCTCCATCGCAAAGGTCCGACCATCCAAGCCGGACGCTTCGCCGAAGACACCAAGTGCGACGGCGATTTTTCCAAAGCCTTCTGGAAGGGCGTGCCAGTCACTCCGCTGAAAGACATGTTTACAGGAGCCAAACCGGGCCATGTCACTACCACCGTTGCGTTCCGCGCCACGCCGACCGCCCTTTACATCGCCGTCGAGTGCCGTGAGCCAAAGATGGACAGTCTCCGTGAACGCACGAAGACACGCGACGACTCGGGCATCTGGGCCGATGATTTTGTGGAGATACGCTTGGAGACTCCAAACGGCCGCATGCCGGTCATCAACATCAACCCGGCTGGCGCCCTGTTCGACAAAGACACGACGGACCCGAACGTGGCAAACCTGCCGGCGTTCTACAGCGTGAGCGACTGTGCCGTGAAGAAATACCCCGACAAGTGGTGCGTCGAGGTCCGGATCGACTACGCATCGCTCGCCGCGCTGATTCCCAATGTCTCTGCACCGTGGGGCGTGCAGATCTCGCATCAGCGACTCGCCGGGGACAAGCCCGAGTTCTACCAGCTTTCGCCGACAGGCAAGGCGTTCAACAAGAACTTCGAGATGATGGCTAACATCACGACGAACAAACGGTAGGGGAGCCACACGATGATATGCATCGCCATGAGGCCCACCCGCCTCTTCACCACCCTGCTGCTGGCTCCACTGGCAGCAATACTCTGCCTCACTCTCTCCGTCTCTGCTGAGGATCGCAAACCGGTTCTCGTCGAATCGAAGCGCATTTGGGAC
>CAIWSO010000176.1 GCA_903915315.1 uncultured Spartobacteria bacterium
AGGACGGACAGGATTTTCAGGATTTCCAGGAGGGGAAGATTTGGGGCGGTAGGATTTGTGTTTTCTTTTTATCTGTAAGGATGCGGCGCCGAAGTTGAGTAGGAGGCCGATTTCCAGCCCAGTGGATTGAAGATAGTTTACAAGTTGTGCTTCATGGGCGGCGTGAATTTCCTGAGTCGCCTTCAGTTCCAGAATCACGCAGTTATCCACGATCACATCGGCAACGAAGTCGCCGACTTGTTCTCCTTCGTAGTAAACGGGGATGCGGTGATTTTTAACCGCTTCGATGGCCGCTTTTTTTAATTCAATAAGCAGGGCGTTTTGATAAACGGACTCAAGATAACCTGGCCCAAGGGATTGATGGATCCGCATTGCACCCCCAATGATCTTTTCCGTTAAAACAGCCTTTTCCATTTCCTGTATTGATCCTGTTAATCTTAAAAATCCTGAAAATCCTGTCGAAAACTAATACCCCATCAGTGTCACGAAAGTGTTTGTTGTGCGGGAGGATGCTTGGGCGGAGGCGGGGGAGGTGATGGACACTTCCACTCGGGAGAGGTGGAAAATGCCGGTGTTCGTGGAAACGCTGACAACTCCCAGAAAGGAAACTCCCGAGTCGGTGATCGGGGCCTCGCTGGTCGGCGAACTTCGCACCTCGCAGGCTTCTCCGAAGGCGAGGTAGTTAGTCCCATCCGAGGACAGGTCGATCTCCTTCGTGTCGCCATTGACATTGATGGAAACGGGGCGGTTCGTGCCAGTGCTGGCTTGCAACTCGGCAAAGACTCTTTGGGCAATAACAGCGGCATCCGTTTCCAACATGCTGTCTCTGGCCGTATTGAGGGCGATGGGGAGCATTCCCACGATGGCCACAACGGCAAAGGATACGATACCGATGGCCACGAGGACCTCGATAAGAGAAAAGGCCTTAACGCTCCGGCTTGGCGTTGGCTGGGGGGCCGGAGGAGTCATTAGAGAGAGCTCATCTCCAGCGTGCTTCGCCCAGTGTAGCGGGCGATGGTAATGACCTCGAAGCCGCCGTTGATTTTCTTTTGTTCGGAGAGGATTTCGTCATTCCCTTCGGCGGAATCACGGACTCCCTCTGTAAGAGCGACGACCATCTGGCTCGAGTCGTCGGGATGAGCGACACCGCCGTTGCTGTTGAATCGGATGCCACCCACGTCATCCAGTTCGGATGCGGCGGGGTGTCCGGGCAGTTCGGTTGGGGATATCGACTGGCTGGCAAGGAGATCTGTATCTTCGCTGAAGACGCTGTCGTCGGTGTCGGGTTTATAAAACAAAACACCATCGGGGAGTTCGATCCAGCGCGAGAGGGGCTCCCATTCGGTGTCGGTCTCGTTCTTTTGAAGTACCAGCATGGCATCGGCTTCGGTGCCTTGGCGTCTCCAAAAAACCACAAAAACATCCCGGCCTTTCTCGAGGGCCGCGACGCGGGATTGCTCCAAAGTGTTCATCACGGAGATCACGGCGCCCTTGCGTCCGGACGAGCCCAAGAGGGAATTCATCGAGGGAAGGGCTAAAACCGCCAAGAGGCAAAGAACGGCAGCCGCGGCGAGAAGTTCGATCAAGGAAAAGGCTCGTTGGCTCCGTAGGCTCGGTGCAAATTCCGGTCGGTTGCAGCTGCAGAAAATGGGCAGTGATGTCTTCATAATGTCAGGTTTCAGGTTCAAAATCGCGGCCTGCTTTCATCGCTTCGAAGCGAGGTGAAAGTAGCTTGTGTATTACAATTTTTTTATTTTAAGGGAGTTCCCTTTGGTGGCAATCAGTTTTTTCAAATCCAAACGGGCGTCTGTTGGGCAAACGCGATCCGCCAAGGAGTGGATTTGGGCTGATTTGGAATGGGGGCAGTCGCGATCGGGAGCTAGAAAGCGAACCCACCTGAGTGGCGGGCTCGCTTGTGAAGGCTGGTGTGGAACTTGGTTTTTTAGCCCAAGGGTGGGCGAGTTTAGGCGATGGTGACCTCTTTCGTGAGGTAGACATCTTGAATGGCGTTGAGCAATTTGACGCCATCGGCCATCGGACGCTGGAAGGCTTTGCGACCCGATATGAGTCCTGTGCCCCCGGCGCGCTTGTTGATGACCGCCGTCATCACGGCATCCTCGAAGTCATGTTTTCCCGATGCGCCGCCGCTATTGATCAGTCCGGCCCGGCCCATGTAGCAATTCACGACCTGATAGCGGCAGAGATCGATCGGATGCTCGGTTGTGAGTTCCGAGTAAATGCGCTCATCCAGTTTGCCGTAGCTTGAGCCGCCCGAGTTGAGGGCTTTGAAGCCGGCGTTATTTTCCGGAAGTTTTTGTTTAATGATATCCGCTTGAATGGTGCAGCCGAGGTGGTTCGCTTGACCGGTAAGGTCGGCAGAAACGTGGTAGTCTTTGTCGTCCTTCACATTGAAAGCAGGATTCCGCAGGTAGCACCAGAGGACGGTTGCCATGCCGAGTTCGTGGGCGAGGGCAAAGGCCTCGGCGATTTCCACGATTTCCCGGTGGGCGTCATCCGAGCCAAAGTAAACGGTGGCGCCAATCGCCACCGCACCCATGTCTGAAGCTGTTTTAACTTTGCCAAATAGGATTTCCTTAAAGGTGTTCGGGTGGGTGAGGAGTTCGTTGTGGTTGATCTTAACTATGAAGGGGATCTTGTGGGCGTATTTGCGCGAGACGGCCCCCAGAACTCCGAGGGTCGATGCCACGGCGTTGCAGCCGCCTTCGATGGCGAGTTTCACAATGTTTTCCGGGTCAAAGTAGGCGGGGTTTTTAGCGAAGCTGGCTCCGGCGGAGTGCTCGACCCCTTGATCCACTGGAAGGATGGAAACATAGCCGGTGCCGGCAAGGCGCCCGGTATTGTAAATCCGTTGGAGATGATTCAGAACGCGTTGATTTCTGTCTGTAGTGGCTAAAACACGATCCACAAAATCCGGGCCCGGAAGATGGAGCAAGTCTTTGGAAATGGTCTTCGACGTGTGGTTAAGGAGGTAGTCGGCCTTGTCACCGAGGGCCGCGCTGATGGAGTGGATCATATGTTTTTTTCAGGAGGTTGCCGATGGAGGCGAGGGGCATTGGGTTTTTTTGATGGTCGAGGGTTTTTAAAAATCATGCCTAAATCGATATGGTTTGACTATGGGGTATGTACCTGCGATGATAATCTAGTTCTTATCTATGCCATTTCCCGTTTTCGCTATTATTTTTACTGGTCTCTTAGGATGTGTATGGTGGGTAAGTCGAGATGACAAGGGGATGTCCTGATCTGCTTAGAGGGCTGTTAAATTAGAGATTTTCAAAAACCCGATGTTTTCCTGGATTTGTTTTGAGTGGGAACTTTCATCCCTAGACTTGCCTGTCCCATCGACCGCGCCCCTGATTATACGAGCGGCTCAGCCGAGTGAGAAGGCGGTTGTTTTAAAAGTGCTCTTGAACGCGTTCTCGATGGATAGTTCCTGGGGAGACATCAGTCGCCGCTTGCAGGAGGGGATTGGGTATTTTGTCGATCGTGCCTTTGAAAAGGGTGACCCATCTTGCATCGTGGCCCTGCACGGCCAACGCATTATTGGCGCTTCCTTGTTGGACACGAATACAGAGGCGACAAATCATCTTCTCAGCGGGCCAATGATTCTGCACGAGTATCGCAACAGGGGACTTGGATCTGGAATGCTGGCGGCCTCGCTGGCTTTCCTCAAAGACAAGGGAGTTTCTAAGGCGCTTGGAGTGACGCGCGGGAACTCGATCTCGGCGCGTTTCATTTACACCAAATTCTCCAGCGCCCAATCGCCATTCTCGCTCGATCCGCTCCAAGTGTCCGCGCGCTGATTTGATTTTTCGCTTCCCTCGGGTGTTCGGATAGGGAATGGTGTGCCGCATGGCGCAAGGGTTTTTCGATCGTTACGAATCGGAGGGGTTTTTTGACGAAATGTTCGATGGGGAGGGAAAAGTTCGCTCCCACTACCAGAGAATTCTGGAACGTTTCACGGAAATGGATGCACAGACATTCGAGAGAAAGCGCGCGCTTGCCGAGAAAGCTTATCTCAACCAAGGGATCACCTTTACGATTTACAGCGGGGATGAGGGGACGGAGCGGATCATGCCTTTCGATCTCGTGCCTCGCATCATACCTGCGGATGAATGGAATCTTCTCGAGCGCGGTCTCGAGCAACGCTTGCGGGCGCTGAATCTTTTTCTCCACGATATCTACCACGACCAGCGGATCATCCGGGAGGGTATCATTCCCTTGGAGATTATTCGCACAGCGAAACACTACCGCCCCGAACTCATCGGAGTCGATGTCCCCCACGATATCTACATCCATGTGTGTGGTACGGATCTCATTCGCGGAGCGGATGGCGGATATCTTGTGCTCGAAGACAACGGCCGCTGCCCTTCAGGAGTCTCGTATTTATTGGAAAACCGCCAAGCGATGAAGCGTGTGTTTCCGCACCTCTTCAGTCGCTATCCCGTTCGCCCAGTGGACAGGTATCCGCAAGAACTTCTGGCGGCCTTACGGTATGTCGCGCCTCATGGCAATCCGGATCCGACCGTGGTTGTGCTCACGCCCGGCATTTACAATTCCGCTTACTTCGAGCACTCGTTCCTCGCGCGCTCTATGGGCATCGAGATCGTTACGAATCAGGATCTCATTGTTAAGGATGATTTCGTTTACATGAAGACGACGAAGGGGCTGGAAAAAGTGGATGTCATTTACCGCCGGGTTGACGACGATTTTCTGGATCCCACCGTGTTCCGCAAAGATTCCATGCTGGGTGTTCCGGGCATCGTTAATGCCTACCGCAAAGGAAATGTGAACCTCGCCAACGCGCTTGGCACCGGCGTCGCAGACGACAAGGTGACCTACTATTACGTTCCGGCCATGATCCGATTTTATCTCGGTGAGGAACCGATCCTGCCGAATGTCGATACCTTCCTTTCCGCTGTCGATAGCGACCGCAAATACATTCTCGAGAACCTCGAGAACCTCGTCATCAAAGCGGCCAACGAAAGTGGTGGCTACGGCATGATGATTGGACCCAAAGCGACGCGTGAGGAAATCGAAAAATTCCGCGCCGCGATCATTGCCGATCCGCGTGGCTACATCGCCCAACCGGTGATCAATCTTTCCCGCTCGCCCTGCTATTGCGATGGGACGTTTGAGGGGCGGCATATTGATTTGCGGCCGTATATTCTCATGGGTGAAAAGACAACGATCATTCCGGGTGGACTCACCCGCGTGGCCATGAGGAAGGGCTCGCTGGTGGTGAACTCGTCTCAGGGCGGGGGCACCAAAGATACGTGGGTATTGGATGAAGGAGGTCAGTCATGCTAAGCCGTGTCGCTGATTCCTGTTTTTGGCTCAGTCGCTACCTCGAGCGTGCCGAGACGAATTCCCGCATTCTCGATGTGAATATCCAGATTGCGCTCGATTTTGAGGAGAACAATGATGCGAAAGTGCGTCAGCAATGGATGCCGATCCTTTCCACAGCCAAAGAGCAGGAGTTGTTCCGCCAAATCCATGGTGAAGTCACAAGCGAGGCCATTATGGATTTCGTGACATTCGAAAAAACCAACGCGAGCTCGATTCTATCTTCGATGACGCTGGCCCGCGAAAATGCCCGCACCGTTCGTGAGCAAATATCGAGCGAGATGTGGGAGCAAATCAATCGCCTCTACCTCTATCTTCAAAGCCCTGCCGCACGAACCGCTTTTCGTGAAAGTCCCATCGGTTTTTTCCGTTTGCTGGTTGATAACCTCCATTCCTTTCAAGGGATCACGGATGCGACAATGACGCATGGCGAGGGATGGCAATTTATTCAAGCCGGCAAGTATATCGAGCGTGCGGACTCCACTTCTAGGGTGCTTGATTTCAAATACCATCTTCTGCTGCCGAGCGGCGAGCAGGTCGGTGGCAACGTGGATATCACCCAATGGATGGCGGTCCTCCGCTCGTGCAGCGCCATGGAGGCCTATTTCAAGATTTCTCATGGCCATGTGACAAGCTGGCAGGTTGCCGAGTTTTTGATCCTGCATGACACATTTCCACGGTCGATCCGTTTTTGTGTGGATGCCCTTGATCAAGCACTGCACAGCATATCGGGGGTGGACCGAGGGCACTTTTCCAACGAGGCGGAACGTCTTTCCGGGGCTTTGCGGTCGAACTTGGCATTCACCACGGTGGATAGTATCTTCCGTTTCGGACTTCACCAATACCTCGATCAGACCCAAGAGCGATTAAACGAGATTTCAAATGCTCTGGCAGAAACTTACTTCCGTTGGACATAGACACACATAAGGCAGTTGCCCTCCAACAAGCGGCCCACAAGGCGATGGACACCTATGCCTTTGAGGTTCTGCTGAAGCGCGTGGCGAGGTCATTCCAACTCTCTCTGCGGATTCTTCCCAGTTCGATTCGCTCCACGTTGACACTCGCTTACATGTTGGCCCGAGCCTCCGATACGATCGCGGATGCTTCCTCAGCGCCGGAGTTTCAGCGTGTGGCGCTTCTGCGCGCCCTGCCTGATTTTTATCCGGAGAAGAGCCCCGATCTTGGACTGCAGGGGGATGAAAAAGACCTTGTGAAACGGTTGCCTGAGCTCTTGGAGGTGCTGAAGACTCTTCCCGATGCGCCTGCTGTCGTTGAGGCTTGGCGGGTTATTCTTCGTGGTCAGATATTCGATATTGAGCGATTTCGGCCGACCGAGTCTGGCGAGACGGCATCTCCACTCTCACCTGAGGAACTGGATGAATACACCTACCTCGTGGCTGGGAGCGTGGGCGAATTTTGGACCCGCATTTGTTGCCAGCACATTCCGGGGTATACCTCGAAGTCGCTTGAGGATTTGTTGCCTGTGGCGCGTCGTTTCGGGCAAGCCCTCCAGTTGGTGAATATTCTCCGCGACCGGCGATCCGATGCTGATATCGGCCGCGTCTACATACCCGACCAGCGCTTCTATGCTGAGATGGAGCACGTAGGCGAGTTGCTGACCGCTGGTGATGAATACACGGTAAGCGTGGTGCCCCGAATGCTCCGAGCAGCCTGTTCGCTCCCCTTGGATCTCGCTCGACGCACGCTCGCTCTCGTTGCCGAGCATCCCCTAGGAGAACGCGTCAAAGTTCCGCGCTATATTGTTTGGTTTGCTTTGATTCGCGCCATGCTTCGCTGATCTCAGTTCATCAGCCCGACCACCCAGCCAACAGTCGCCCCATACAGTATATGGGCTCCGAGGTGTGCCAGACCGGTGGCAGGGCCTCTTTCATGGTAACGGGCTACAGGATGATGCTCCATGATCAAAATAGCCACCAAGAGCATGACCACCACGCCGTGCAAACTCCCCAAGAGGGCGCCGGTAAGCGTATTGAAAGGCAAATGGGAAAACCCCAGAAAGACTGCATAAAGAAAGGAAAAGCCAACCCCCATCACCAAATGAATGCCCATGCCTGTGGCGAAAGCGCGCGCGTTCATTCCCACCAATAAAGCTCCGCCGGCCTTTATCACATCCACCTTGCTCCAGCCGGCCCAGCGTGGAAGAAATAAAAATAACGTCATTACCGAAGTTCCGGCACACCCTGCGACCAACAAACAATACCACGTTTTCATTGTTCCCTTTTCGCCCAATAAAAGTTTTGGGCAAGGTAGTGAATCACCCTCCGCAGATGAAAGATGAATGTGATTTCAACTAATCAAAAGCAATCTGGGGGAGTCGCCGGGAAGTGTGAGCGGAGCGCGATGGATACAAGGAGGAACAGGGTTCTCTGGATGTTCGATGGCAATGCGCCAGAGGCATCCTAGGCCGAAGGAATAAGGGCGCGCTCCGGCCAGCGGTGAGTAGTGGAGATCGTAGCAGTTTTCGTTCAGATAACTGAGGAAGTCGGCGTCATCCTTTCCACCGAAGTACTGGAGAAGTTCATTTCGCGTTTCGGGGATGTCTACGCGCCGAATAGCCTCTTCGTTGCGCAGCCCTTCGCTGGGTGGTCCATAGTAAGTGCAAAGCCAAGTGTAGGCTTCCACGGGGGCGCTATCGACATGAAAGGAGAAGACATCCGTGGGCACGGGGCCTGCGTCTTCGTCACGAGGATAACCATGGATGCAGTTGAGAACAGGATCCAACTCGAGTTCCTTCAGTAAACGAAGGTCTTCGAGCAGGGTGTTGATCGCGATTGTGCCCTCGGGACTCACAGGCAGACTCGTGAGCAGCGATTCGTCGAGCGTGATGATGCCTTCGCCAGTGCCGAGTTTTTCCACCACCTCCTGAAAATCCCCCGCCAGCGCGCGTGGCCAGCAGAGTGCGTTGACGGGATATTCAAAGCGCGCCGTGGCCAGTTCCTCGAAACTCTCCACCACCTTGATGCACTCGTATTCAGGGGGAAGTGGAGGCGAGGAATGACAATTCATATGCGGAGCGAATCAGCAGAATCCTCGTAGGAGGAGTAAAAAAATCTTATTGAAGCGGATTTTGGGCGGCGACATAGTCCGCATCCACAAAGGATGCGATCCTCGCTCACCTCATCACGACCGGATCCTTTCACAACACCAACCTCACTTATGCTCAAAGGTATCCATCCCGCAATTAGCCCCGAACTTCTTAAAACACTCGCCGAAATGGGGCATGGTGATGAAATCATTCTCGCGGATGCGCATTTCCCGGGGCACACCTTTGGAGCAAGGGTTCTTCGGGCGGATGGTTTGAGTGTGACGACCTTGCTGGAAGGCATTCTTCCTCTGTTCGAACTCGACAGCTATGCGGACCCGTTGGTGATGATGCAAGCCGTGCCAGGGGACGAGTTGGATCCCTCGGTCGAGGAAAAATACATGGCTGTCGTCAAACGTCATGCTCCTCAAGCCAAACTTCCGGTGCGAATCGACCGAATGGGATTTTATGATCGTGCCAAATACGCCTTCGCCGTTGTGATGACTGGTGAAGTCGCCAAATACGGCAACCTCCTTTTGAAAAAGGGCGTGACCAAGCAGTAGTCCCTGCGTGACCGGCGCCCCTGCGCGGGAGGCTACGTATCCCCTCGGAAATACTCTCAATCCGAGCCCCTCGGCGTTTAATTACTAGCTTTCATTCATCGAATGGTGAATGGGTGAATGGCGAGGTTTTTTATGATTCGTTTTAACTACAAGCCAGCCGGCACATCTCCTCTGTCTTTGATTTCACCGAGCGCCGCATCTGGGCCCCCAGCGTTGACGTTGATCCAGTATAACGGGGAAAAGATTTTCGAGGCGGAGTTTGAAACGATCGAGGCGCTTTTGGAGCGCTACGACCCGTCGATGGTCAATTGGATCGATATCGACGGGTTGGGCGATGTGGGGTGTTTAAAAAAACTGGCCGCGCATTTTAAAATCCATCCCTTGGCCTTGGAGGATGTGCTTAATACCACTCAGCGGCCGAAGCTCGAACGCTACGACGACCATTTTTTCATTGTTGGTGAAATGGTCTATTACAATAACGAGGATGTCCTTTGCTTCGAGCAGGTCAGCCTTTTTCTGGGTGCCGCTTTTGTTATTTCGATTCAGGAGGAGAGGGGACATGACGTATTTGAACGCATTAGGCAAAGGTTGCGTTCCGGTGCAGGTCAATCTCGCTTCATGGGTGCCGACTATCTCGCCTACGCGCTTCTTGACGCCACAGTGGACCAGATGTTTCCGGTTCTAGAAAATGTGGGGGACTCGATTGAGGCCGTGGAGGAGGGATTGCTCGCCAAGCCCAGCCCGAAATCACTGACAAGCCTATACGAAGCAAAGCGGCTCCTGCTCTTGCTGAGGCGAACGATTTGGCCGCACCGTGAGATATTCAATAGCCTGATACGGGATGAGTCGGGCCTCATTCACCGTGAGACGCAGATATTTCTGAGGGACTGTTACGACCATGTCACCCAGATCATTGATATTATCGAAAGTTACCGCGACCTCACGGCAGGGCTTATGGATTTGTATATCTCGAGCCTGAGTTACCGCACGAACGAGATCATGCGTGTCCTCACCATTGTTTCGGTGATTTTCATCCCACTCACATTTTTGGCCGGCGTTTATGGAATGAATTTCAATGCCGATTTGCCCCTGAATATGCCCGAGCTCAACTGGCACTTCGGATACCTCTTTTTTTGGGTGCTTTGTGGGACTTTAGCGGTCGCTATGCTGGTTTTCTTTAAAAAGAAAAATTGGCTGTAGGCTCGTGAAGATGTCTCTGCGCGAGTCGTTTTATTCGGCGATTTATCGCGTTAGCAAAAAGATCAGAACACAAATGGTGGTCGGTATCGCCGCTGCCAGAAACAGCTTCAGCGCATCCACTCCGTTTGTGCCGAAGTAGGCTTGAAGAATCGATTGGCCTGCGGGGTTTGGCGCATTGGCAATCACCGTCAGGCCTCCGCCTGCGACGGCTCCGGCCATCACCGCGTATTTGGCTGAATCGCTGAATCCGGGAACGAGCGAAGCTAGATAAGTGATCGCCGCATTATCGTTAAATGCGGTGAGGAGTGTTGAACCCAAGAGCAGTTGCACTGGATTCAAGCTTGCGAGCACCGGCTCGATCCACCATTGCTGGCAGCCTCCGTGAATAACCAGTCCCGCCAGGAAAAAACCAACAAGCACGGGGCCACGAAGGTTGATCGGATCTTGATTCCTTTCCGTGGCGGCAACAAAGGCGAGAAAAAACATGAAAACCAAGACAACGATAGCGGCATAGTGCGAAGTCAAAACAACGAGGCCGATGAGCGCCAAATGTGTGAGGACAATCGAGACAGGAACGCTTGTTTTTGGCTGAACCAAGGCATGGCCGCTTTCCCTAAGTGCAAGCAACTCCCTGCGAAATATAAAAAACGCCAACGCATTTGAGATGAGAATCGAGAGCACGGCCTTCCAGCCAAAATGCGTTAGCATGTGGAGGCTGTCCCATTTCCAATGACTGGCCACCATCACCACGGGAGGAGCAGCAAAGTGGGTCAGCGTTCCTCCTATGGATATGTTAACGAATAGCAGGCCCAGCGTTGTGTAGCGGAGCGCCATGGAGGGTTGCAGTTTGAAGAACTTTTCCACCAAAATCAGGGCGCAGATCGTCATGGCTGCAGGTTCCGTAATAAACGAGCCCAACATAGGTCCAACGGTGAGGATGGATAGCCACCAAGCGGCTGGTGTTTTTTTTCCCAAGCAGGCCACCATTTTTAGCGCCCCTTCGGCGAAGTATAAAACGGGGCGGGAGCTTGCGATAGCCATGATGACAACAACAAAGACCGGCTCCGTGTAGTTCACGCCATTGATGTAATGAAAGAATGTATCTGGGCCCTTTATTAGGGCGACAGAGATAGCGAGTGGGATCAGCCAGATTCCAAAGACCGCTTCGACCTCGCCAAGAAAATGAAAAACCACCTCGCGGAACTTCTTGCGCTCGATCTCTCGCAGGAGCACGGGATCTGGGGCGGACGATTTCTCCAGCTTTCGGACGAGAACCGCGTGCTCGTGTTCGCACCTGTGCGAAATCGTGCGGAACTTCGCGGCCAGAAAGGTGTGCCCGATCGCTGCTAAAAAAATCGCCGTGGCGATGGCATTGAACGGATCGGCTTTGATGCGGCCCAGTAATTTGGGGGCAAGTCCGGCGATGGAGGCATCGTTGTATTGCGCCACGGGTATGGGAAACGCAGCGACTGCGCCGGAATCCGCTGCGGATGCGAGTGCTACCGTCGACAGCATCATCAGGCAAAAAACGACAAACGTGGAAGCTAGGTGTCTTCGAGAAGAAAAAAGTTCATCCATACTTACCCGTCCTGTAACAGAGCGCGCACCGACTGCCAATGGTTTGAAGTTCGTCATTGCCAGATCGCTTTCCAGCTTTCCAGTTCCGAAAGCCTCAAGCGATGCCGGACGATGTTACCCGGGTGGATTCCGCATAATTCCATTTCGATCGTTTCCATAAATTTCTTCCACTCGGATTTGGGGATTTTTTCCGCTGCAACTTGGTTTGAAAAATCCAAGGCTACCGATTTCGACATCTTCTTCTGGACGATTTCACGAACCGTTTCCGAAATGGAGGCGCGATATTTGAGGCGAAACGGATCCGGTGTTCCTAGAGATTGCCTGACCGCTGAATACCGTGCGCAAGAGCGGCGGTATGCAAATTCAAATACATCGCGTAAGTATTCATGGCGATTCAGCTCATAAATCCCGAGCAAGCCACCAATGTAGTCTTTCTGCTCGACGTCAATAAACGAGAGTGGGCAAAGATTTCTGCGTATGAGCGGAATGTTCGCCGCCAACCGGGAAACCCGCTTGTTCACGTCCTCGAATGGCTGGAGGTAAGGGAGATGCACCATCACGAAAAATGCCTGTTCAAAGGGATCCTGAATCGCCTGCGCCTTCAGGAGTATCGCATCGAAATTCTCCTCGATCATTTGCGGCACGGCCAGGGGATGGAAGACCGTGCCACTGATTCCCACAGGTCGGGTGCGGATGAGCCCGCAGGACGCTGGATTTGGCAAGAGATTGTCCGAAAGCAACGCGTGAATGTTGCAAATCGTGTGGCGATTGAACCCAATGCCATCCGCTTGCTCCGCGAGCATCTCGATAGCAGATTTGTGATTGAGGATCATTTGAGTTTCCTCTGGCGGTTTTCCTTCAGCTCCCTCTCCACATTCGATGAGGTGCTCGGTCTCGAGCAAGGAATAGGTATTCCCCTCCAGGCGGCTGGAGTTCCAGGAAAGATCGATCAGTAAACGTTGCAGGAACTGACGAACATAAGTGCCCGGCGGGAGTTCCTCAAAACTCACTTGTCCCAGACGCGCCAAATCGCTCCTCATCGAACTTGGAAGATAAAATGTCTTGTTCGGATGGTAGGCATCCAAAAAAGCTCCCCGATAGCCTACAGGTGTTCGTTGCGCCAATGGTCGCAGGATTGACTCTCGAATGCGGGCAGCTTCCGGCGAAAGCCACTCGCTTCCATGTGAAACCGATGGGGAATCCTCCCTCACGCTCGTACGGGATTCCAAAAATAAATAACGGCGTGCTCTTCCAACGCCTTTTGGTTCCAAGCGGCCTTCGGAAACGAGATGCTCCAACTGTCGTTGGAGCGTCCGTTTCGGTATGTTGAGTGCCGGAGACTCCAACAAATCACGGATCGCAGCCCCATGCGGATATAAACGGACAATATCCGATATGGCGCCTAATTGGTATTTTGAGATTTTAAGTGGCATATAAAAATATTTAAATGGCGCAAAAATGATTTATAAATCGTTTTGATGCGCTTAATGTGGCGCGATAAATCAAAAAAGCAACTTTTTTTGAAAAAAGGGGATCATAAGGGGCGGGGCAATATCAGCTCTGACATGCTTCCAATTCCTCTTCGTGTCTTTGTGCCTCAGTGAGAGACATCTTCGGCTCATCGTTCGGCCTTAGACTTCCGGATGTCTTTTACTTTGCGGTTTTTTTGGGGGCTATGGCCAAGAAATTCCTCACGCGCTTGATCTCTGGAAGGTGAAGAGTCGTTCCAGCCCAGAATCCGCTGGAGCTTCCGCCATCGAGGTTCAGCACCGTGGTCGGTTTCCATGTGCCTAACACGTTTGGGAGGGAGAGTATTTGTGCCGCATCCGCGAGGGTTACCGAGGTGATATAGACGAGGGCGATTTTTCCCTTTGGGTCGGTCGCGACCGCCGTGCGTCGCGCGCTGCGAGCGGCATTCAATCCGGCCACGGGCGATCCTTTTTCCACGAGCATGGGGCCGCACTGTAGAGCCTGTGCGGGTGGGGGAGCTTTCACAGAAAACTGTCCAGAACGGACGATCGAGATGGTTCCGTTGGATCTGACGGTTAAAATGCCGCTTAGTAGTTTTGCTTTCTCGAAAGGATGTTGAGTCTTGCCATCCACGACCACCAAGCCCACTGGCTTGAAGTCCGAGTGGAAATACGCGCCATTAACGCCGGCGATGACATTGGATTTTGACAGAATGGAAGCAAGAGTGGTGGTCCCTGGATTAGGACTATCGATCACACGAAGTGTGTATTCACTTTCATGGAACGTGGCGCAGGTGACGCGCGCGATAAGCGATCCGCTTCGGCACTGCGTCTCGTGAACAATCACGCCAAGGGCTGGTGTGCCTACCAGTTTTTTCTCATGGATCGCCCAGTCAGCCCGCGCATGGGCGGCAAGAGCGATCCCTGCGCAGGCGGTGATGAGAAGGCGATAGAGCACTTATTCTTCCGAGACTTTGCTCAGCTTAGTGAGGACGCTCAAGTCCTCCAAAGTTGTCGTGTCACCACTGATGCTTTCGCCTGCGGCGATTTGCTTCAGGAGGCGGCGCATGATTTTGCCGCTGCGTGTTTTTGGAAGGGCCTCGGCAAAGCGAATTTCATCGGGTTTCGCGATAGGGCCGATGGCTTGGGCCACGTGACGGCGGATTTTTTCTGCCAATTCCTTGGAAGAAGTCTGGCCCTCTCGTAGGACAACAAAAGCGACAACGCCTTGGCCCTTGATTTCATCGGGGCGGCCAACGACGGCGGCTTCAGCAACGGAATCATGGCCGACGATGGCGCTTTCGACCTCGGCGGTTCCAAGTCGGTGGCCGGCGACATTCAGCACATCGTCAATGCGGCCGACGATCCAGAAGTAGCCGTCCTTGTCGCGGCGGGCACCATCGCCAGTGAAGTAGCAACCTTTGACCTCGGTCCAATATTGTTTCTTGTAGCGGGGTTTGTCGCCGTGAATCGAGCGCAACATGGCGGGCCATGGTTTGCGAATGACGAGTTTACCGGATTCATTGGGGCCGACTTCCTTGCCTTTGTCATCCACGATGGCCGCATCAATGCCAAAGAACGGCAGTGTAGCCGTGCCGGGTTTGAGCGGGGTAGCCCCAGGCAGCGGAGAAATTAAAATCGAACCGGTTTCGGTTTGCCACCACGTGTCCACGATCGGGCAGCGCTCGGCACCGATGTTTTTGTGATACCACATCCAAGCCTCGGGATTGATCGGTTCGCCAACGCTTCCCAAGAGCCTGAGAGAGGAAAGATCATGTTTCGCGGGCCATTCATCGCCCCACTTCATGAACGCACGGATGGCGGTCGGAGCGGTGTAAAGGATCGTGACGCCGAGTTCTTCGATGATTTTCCAAAAACGGTCGGGCTCAGGCCAGTTTGGGGCGCCTTCGTAGAGGACGCAGGTGGCCCCATTTGCGAGCGGGCCGTAGACCAGATAGCTGTGACCGGTGATCCAGCCGACATCGGCGGTGCACCAGTAAATGTCTTCCTCGCGAAGGTCAAAAATATACTTGCTCGTGGCAGCGGTGCCGGTGAGGTATCCGCCAGTGGTATGGAGGATTCCCTTCGGTTTGCCGGTCGAGCCGCTTGTGTAAAGGATGAAAAGGGGATGCTCGCTATCCACGGGTACAGCGGGGCATTTGGCATCGACGTATTCTGCCTCGCGGTGCCACCACACATCGCGGCCCTCCTCGATGTGGATGTCGAGACTGGTGCGACGTGCTACGATCACTCGACGGACTTGCGAGTTGTCCTTCAATGCGTAGTCCACATTTTGCTTGAGCGAGACGATCTGGCCTCGGCGATATCCTCCGTCGGCCGTGACCACGATCTTCGCTCCACTGTCGGCGAGGCGATCCTTGATGCTGTCGCTGCTGAAACCACCAAAGACAACGCAGTGAACCGCTCCGATGCGGGCGCAAGCGAGCATGGCGATGACTGCTTCGGGGATCAGCGGCATGTAAATTAAAACACGGTCCCCTTTTTTGACTTCGTTCCGCTTGAGAATATTTGCAAACACGCAGACCTCGCGGTGGAGTTGCTGGAAGGTGAGAGTGCGGCGCTCGCCGGGTTCCCCTTCCCAGATGATGGCCGCTTTATTGCGGCGCGGGCCGTCGAGATGACGATCGAGGCAGTTTTCACTGGCATTGAGTTGCCCGCCTACAAACCACTTTGCAAAGGGCGGCTTCCAATCCAGAGCCTTGGTCCACTTTTTCTGCCAAAGAAGCTCGGAGGCCTCGCCGACCCAAAATTTTTCAGGATTCTTGAGGGATTGAGCGTGAAGTTTTTTATAGTCTTCGAAGCTTTTTACGATCGCTTTTTTTGAAAACGATTTGGAGGGTTTGAAGATGCGGTTTTCAGTGCCGTGTAATTCGGATTTTTTGGACATAAGGGAGAAGCGTGACTATTCACAGATTTTCGTTGGGCTGGCAATCAGTTCTCGCAAAAAAGGATTCTTGCCAAGCGTGAGGGGAACGAGCCAATGCTCTCTCGTGTTTCAGGTGATATTTAACAAAATCAGCGCTTCCGAAATGGCTGCGCTTCCGAAGGATCTTCAACTCGACTTGCTATCCGAATTTCAATTTCTTCCTGGAGATTTGGATTCGCTCGATGGTGAGCACTTTGGGCGGGTCTCGCGAGACGGGCGCTCGTTGCTGCGTTACCGCGCGAAGGATTACCGCATCTATTTTGAGCGCCATGACGAGGGGTTGCTGGTTCATCGCGTGCTGCACAAAAACACCATCCGAGACTTTTTGTTCCGTTCCAATCTGCCGCTTGACGAAGAGGATAGCGGGCTCTCCAAGACCAATGATTTCTGGAAACTCATTCATGAGGCCGAGGAGACCCGAGCGTGAGTGTTTTTGCCAGTGAGGCCGAGCGAGCTTACGAGTTTCCGGTCGTTGAAAGTGGAATATTCCTCGCTCATGCCGGCGTGACGATTTTGCCTCGGCGTGCGGCGGATGCGATGAGTGCTCATGCGCAGGCGAGTTGCCGGCACCATCAGGAATTCGGAGACGTACTTCGTGACGTCGCTCAGGCGCGAGCCGTTTGTGCCAACTTTATTGGCGCGGACGCAAGCGAGGTGGCCTTGCTGGGCCCGACCTCGCTTGGGTTGAGTCTTTTTGCGAATGGCTTGAATTGGGCTCCTGGAGACGAATTGCTTTATTACGGGGACGATTATCCGGCGAATGTTTATCCTTGGATGGCGCTTCAAGACAGGGGCGTTCTGATTCGCCCGCTTCGTCCTGACGTGGCAGGTGGAATCACGCCGGAGTTGGTTGAGGAGGCTATCACACCGAGGACCAGACTCGTTGCGCTGGCATCGTGTCATTTTTTGAGCGGTCGGCGTATTGATGTTGATGCCATCGGTCGGATGTTGCAGGCGAGGGGAGTCCTTTTTTCCGTTGATGCCATTCAGACCATCGGGGCCGCGCCGATGAGTGTGAAGTATGTCGATTTTCTGAGTGCGGATGCCCATAAGTGGATGCTTGGGCCTTTGGCGATCGGGATCGTCTATGTGGCTAAGCGGAATTTTGAAATCTGCCGGCCTACATTGCTCGGCGCTTGGAATGTGAAATCCCCCGACTTTGTGGCACAGGATAAGATTGTTTTTGAAGACACCGCTAGGCGCTATGAACCAGGAGTGCTCAACATAGCGGGCATGTATGGAATGAAGGCTAGCCTAGAAATGCTTTTAGAAATCGGGATTGATCGTGTGCAGGCTTCCATCCTCGATTGCAGGGATTATTTAGAATCCTGCCTGAGTGAAATGGGTTTTGAATTTCTTTCTCCCCGCGCTCCTGATCCGCTGCGTTCGGG
>CAIWSO010000177.1 GCA_903915315.1 uncultured Spartobacteria bacterium
GGTGGGAAGCGCGCATCCCAGACTGGCGGGGCGCGGTTGGTTTTCTTAAGAGAACTCAGGACTGCTGGGGGAATTCTTGAATGATTGCGATCGCGGACGTGACATCTCGAGCGATAAATTCGGCGCCTGCGGACAGGTGTTTTTTTCCGTAGCCTGTTTCCACAAGGATCGTTCGGCAACCTGCTTTGCGTCCGCAAAGAATATCGATATCCTTATCTCCGACCATCCAAGATCTCGTGAGATCAATGCCGTGCTCACACGAGGCCTCATCGAGCATTCCGGTGCCTGGTTTGCGGCGGTGGGTGGGATTCGCAGGGGCATCCGGGCAAAAATAGACCGCGTCGATCAAGCCATCCAGCTGTCGAATCAATTCGGCATTCACAGCCTCATATTGGACTTGGGTTATTTTTCCCGAACTGAGTCCGCTTTGATTGGTGATGATAATGATCATCCAGCCTGCGGCACGGAGGCGGGCTAGGCCATCGGCGGCACCCGCAATGGCTCGTACGTCGGCGGGATTATTGCAGTAATCCACCTCTTCCATGAGGGTTCCATCCCGGTCGAAGAAAACAGCTCGCCGATCAGGCATCTTTATGAAACGCGCTTTGGAGTTCCTCGGCGGTGAGGGTGGCTGTGCCAAGTTTCGCGACGACGACGCCGCTGGCTTGGTTGGAAATCTCTGCGGCTTCGGCGGGGGTCGCTCCTGCACATATAGCTAGAGTGTAAAGTGCTATGGCCGTGTCGCCTGCTCCAGAAACATCAAAAACCTCTCTGGCCCGCGTGGGGGTATGATACGGGGCAGCGCTCGCTTGAAAGAGGATCATGCCGTGCTCGCCAAGAGTCACCAGCAAACCGGGGAGATTCCATTTTTGTAAAAGCTGAGACCCGACCATTTGCAGGGGGGCATCGGAAAGGGGATCTGCCGTGGCTCCGGGATCGCGGAGTCCAGCCATGGCGAAAGCCTCCGATCGGTTGGGTTTCAAAAGGTCCACTCCAGTCCAATTCAGTGGGTTTGTCGGGTTCGGATCGGCCGAAATGAACTTGCCGGAATCTCTGGCTATCGCCGTGACGCGATCTTTCAAGCTCTGACTCAGAAATCCTTTTCCGTAATCCTCAAAAATGATCGCATCCACCGAGGGGATGAGGGCCGTGACAGCCTCGCAGGCACGGTCAATGCTCGCTTCGCTGGCCACACCGCGCTGCTCGCGATCCACTCGGACGACCTGTTGTTGGCGGGCGACGATGCGGGTTTTAACAATGGTGGGACGCTCCGGATCGGCGACTAGGGCATCAGTCGCGATTCGTTCCGCGCTGAGTAAATCTCGCAACCTTCCCGCATGGGCGTCCGTTCCGACAAGTCCGCAGAGATGGACGCCGGCACAGAAGGGCCGGAGATTGCGGGCCACATTGGCCGCACCACCCGGGTAGGATGACTCTTCAAGTACCTCGACCACAGGCACAGGGGCCTCGGGAGAAATGCGGGAGACCGTTCCCCAGACAAACTCATCCAACATCACATCGCCGAGTACCAGTAAGCGGCAGTTGCCCGCCACGCTAAGAAGATGTTGTAATCTGTCGGGTTTCATTCCAAGTTGTAGGCGAGTTCTAACCTGACCTCGCCTGCACAACAAAGCTCAAATTTTGAAAATGCCGAATATCCTGAAATCAGTCGCTGTTGCGATTCTGTTTGCAACGGCTTCTGGATTGAATGCTCAGCCGTCGCCTGATGCTTTTGACCTCTCTTCTTTTCCTGCCAAGGCCATCGATGACGTCGTTGTTCCCGTGCCCAGCGAGGTATTCCTCGTTCTCGACAAGCTCGGGAGTCCGAATTGGCGCGGGGAAATGCGCGAGTCTTTAGGCCGCCAAACCGGCAATCGCGCTCAAGCCGCCTTGCTCTTGGGAACCGTCATTGCCGAGGGGTTCGTTGCCGTCGAGGCGGAAGA
>CAIWSO010000178.1 GCA_903915315.1 uncultured Spartobacteria bacterium
ATCGGCACCGTGGATATCCGCTTCACCATTCTTCCCAATGGCAAGGTGAAGGCCCCGCAAATTTTGAATAACAGTTCCAATGAGAGTTTCGCCTCCGTGAGCCTCTCCGCGATCGTGCAGGCCGAAATCCCCCCGATTCCCCCAGAAGTCGAAGCGGTACTCGAAAACGGTCGCATCGAAATTGATTACTCGTTTAGCATTCTTGGCAACTAATGACACCCGACTCCATATTCACCGGCATTGCGGAATTTTTTATCAAAGGCGGCCCCTTTATGGTGCTGCTGGTATTGCTTTCGGTTCTATCCCTCACTGCTGCCCTCCTTCGCGCATGGAAGCTTCGTGAGAGTCAGATCTTGCCGTCCCAGGTTATCGATGCGGTCGAGGCGCTCAAGCCGGGTGACACTCTCGAGAGCCTGTATCACGAGATGGAGGATCATCCATCTGCGACCTCGCGCATCCTCGGCACGCTCCTGAGTCATCTCAACTGGCCGAAATCGGAAAATCTCGAGGCCGTGCAAACCCGTGCCCGGCACGAGTTAGCCCGCATGGAAAAAGGCCTCATGATTCTTGAAATGACGGCCGGAGCGGGCCCGCTCATCGGTTTGCTCGGAACGCTTTCCGGTCTTGTTGGGATCTTCGCTGCGCTCGGCGGGGCGGGGGATCCGGTTGTGGTTGCCCGTGGGATCTCTGAGGCCCTCAATACGACGATCGCTGGACTCGCCGTGGCTGTTCCAAGCCTCATTGCTCATAGCTATTTTCTTCGTCGCATCGAGATGCAGGCGGTCACCATGGAGTCCGTCGCCGCCGAGTTGTTGGCGAAGCTCTACCAGCCAGCCTCCCATCGCTGACCTGTATGCAATTCTACACACGCAAGCGCCGCTCGCCTTCGATCAACATCGTTTCACTGATCGATATTCTCGCGATCCTGCTGATTTTTTTCATCGTCACCACGAACTTCCGCAAGAGCCAACCGCGATTGCAGATCAATCTGCCTGACTCCAAGGCCGCTGAAACCGCCGCCGCCGAGCAGAAGGAGCCCATCGTGCTCCGCGTGAAAAACGCCACCGAGATCTCCGTTGACGACAATCCGGCCACGTTGGAAAATCTTCACACCATGCTCGCGGAGGCACGACAGAAGTTCCCCGGCCGATCAGTGGCTTTGCAAGCCGACCGCGAGGCTCCCTTTGGCGTGGTGGTCAAGGTCCTAGACTCGCTGAAAGCCGCAGGCCTCAAGGACGTCCCCGCATTCACTCAACCCGATAATCCTCAGCCATGATTCTTGAAATAACGACCTTCGACCATCCCGCTTTGCGCACGACCGGTACCCGTGTGGAAAAAATCGACGACCGCATCCGCCAACTCGCAGCGGACATGATTGAGACCATGCAGGAAGCGGAGGGCCTCGGACTCGCCGCACAGCAAGTCGGCCTGCCGCTGCAATTCTTCGTTCTCGACGTCCCGCAGATGAAAAAACGCCCGAGCGCGATGCGAGTGAAGGGACGCCCCGTGGACTTCGAATCCCTCATGCCGTTGGTTTTGATCAATGCCGAAGTGGAGACCTTCGGGAGGATCCATATTGAATCCGAGGGCTGCCTCAGCTTCCCCGAAATTTCCGCCGATATTCCCCGCTCACTTTCGGTGAGGGTGAAAGCCATGACGATGGAAGGCGAGACGCTGGAGTTTGAAGCCGATGGACTCCTCGCTCGAGCCGTCCAACATGAACTTGATCACACGCGTGGCGGGCTTTTTATCGACCGTGTCTCGCTGGCCGATCGCGCAGAGTTGCCCGAAGATATCCGTCGCCTCAGCCGTCCGGCGAAGTCACTCTAGTTTAGATGATCTCCGATTTGCGTTTTTTTCTAGATCTGTAAAGTTTCCACCTTATGAAAAGAATACTCCTCTGTTTGTTTCTCGGTTTGACAATGTCCGCGCATTCGGCGACAGACACGGCTTCCATGCAAGATATCCGTATTATTCTCACTACTAGCAAAGGGCCGATTGAAGCCACTTTGGAGCCATCAAAAGCCCCCGTCACCGTCGCCAACTTCCTGAATCTCTCGAAGCGCGGTTACTACAACGGCCTCACCTTCCATCGCGTCATCAAGCAATTCATGATCCAAGGCGGCGATCCTACCGGCACAGGCAGCGGTGGACCCGGCTACCGCTTTGAAGACGAAGTCAACACTGGGCTCAAACACGACCGTTCCGGTATTTTCTCCATGGCCAATGCCGGCCCAAGGACCAATGGAAGCCAGTTCTTCATCACCCACGTGCCCACACCTCACCTTGATGGAAAACACACCGTCTTTGGTCATGTTACCAATGGGATGGATGTCGTGAACGCCATCACCGGCGGCGACAAAATTGAGAAGATTGAAGTTCTCGATTCCACTGACGACCTCTTTGCAGCTGAGAAAAAGCGCATCGACGAGTGGAATGCGGTGTTGGATCACAAATAATCCCGCAGGGACTATTTCAGTAGATCGCGTTTTTTTGAACACACCGCTCGCC
>CAIWSO010000179.1 GCA_903915315.1 uncultured Spartobacteria bacterium
ATCAAGCCGGCGGCGGATACCACGGATGCAGAATTCACTCACGTGATGAATGTGAATACTCGCGCGACATTTCTTTTGGCTCGGGAGGCCTGTCGAGTGATGGCCGCCGCTAAAAAAGGCCTCTTTATTACGATTCCCGGGATCTTAGGTAAAGCGCCCATGCGAAATGCCTCGGCCTACGTCGCCAGCAAATATGCGGTCACCGGCATGATCAAATGCTTCGCTCAAGAATACCAGCGCAGCGGAATCCGATTCTGCCTCTTCCACCTTGGCGGAGTGGACTCGCCTTTCTGGGACAATATCACCATGGCGGTTCAACGGGAAAAAATGATCACCGTTTCGACGGCCGTCGACCTCATCCTTCAAGCTATCGACGCGCCGCCTCACCTCGTCCTAAGCGAGGTCGTCATGCAACCCGAGAGCCACCAACTGATCTAGTTCGCAGCCCAAGGGAATGGCATTGCGCAAGCTCTCCGAGACCTGTTAATTGCCTCGACTATGCTTCACGCCGATCCCATCCATCGCTCCCTCCTCGTCTCGACGCGCAATGCTCACAAGGTTGAAGAAATCCGCGAGATTCTCGGCTCCCGCTTTCTCATCTCCGACCTCTCCGGATTTCCCGGATTTCCCGAGGTGGAAGAAACGGGATCCACATTTCACGAGAACGCCGCCATTAAGGCCCTCGCCGCTTCGGCGCGTTTTGAGGGGTGGGTCATCGCGGATGATTCTGGGCTCGAGGTCGATGCCTTAAACGGCGCCCCCGGTGTACGATCTGCTCGCTTCTCAGGAGAGTCCGCCACCGATGCCTCGAACCGCACTCTTCTGCTGGAAAAACTACTTTCCGTGCGCGGTCAAGCGCGGTCTGCCCGCTTTCGTTGTGTGATTGCATTGGCGCGAGACGGCAAGGTTTTGGCGAACTTCAGCGGCAGCGTGGAGGGGGTGATCATTCCTCAGGAAAAAGGAGCTGGCGGATTCGGATACGATTCTCTTTTTGTGCCTGAAGGCTACTGCGAAACCTTCGCCCAACTCGGTGCAGACATCAAAAACACACTCAGCCACCGCGCTCGTGCTTTGTCAGAATTGAAAAACTGGCCCCATTGGGACCGCCCATGACTCCGCTTTGAATCGTCGCACAAATAAACTCACCGCTGGGCCCTCTGCACTTCTGAGACTCGGGAATAACCTTCTTTGGAATAAGAAGAGATTTTTTTTCATTCTTCTGGCGTGCGTTTCCATGGCCCACGCGCAATGGAAGGCAGCCCTCCCGGGTTGGAATTACGAATTCCCGAAGGATCACGGGAGCCATCCGGATTTCAAGACGGAGTGGTGGTATTTCACCGGCAATGTTCGTACGCAAGAGGGCTTAGAGTTTGGTTACCAACTCACCTTTTTTCGCCAAGGTATCATCGATCCTCAATCCATAATTCCGAAGTCCCGCTTCATTCAGAGGGACATGAAGTTTGCCCACTTCGCTGTCTCGGATTTATCTTCAAAAAAATTCCGCCATTTTCAAAAACTCGCACGTGGAGCTTATGGCGAAGCCGGTTTTGATGATGGAGATCGTTTAGCTTGGATTGAGAATTGGACTTGCGAAAGAAC
>CAIWSO010000180.1 GCA_903915315.1 uncultured Spartobacteria bacterium
CATTCACAGGCCGATCGCTGGGTCGCAAGCTCCACTCCGCTCTCATTGGCGTCGCGATGGACTCAAACTCCGAACAGAGCTCCGATGGATTGGAATCAATTTTCCCCCCAGTGAAAGCAAGCCGACTGAAGAACCACTTTGAAAGGGGATCGGTATATTGACTGACCTCAAGTAGGTTTCCTCCCGAGTCCGCAATAAATCCGGTAATACGCGCCAGCAAACCAACGGCATCGGGACAATGCAGTTTGAGAATATGCGTTTTCATCAAACCAACACGGCAGGCTCAGGCGTAGGTGCAACTTGAGGAGCAACCGGAGCAGGCGCCGGTTGTTCCTTGGTATGGCTACCGCCATACCCCCCACCCCCGCCACCTTTGATATGCGGGTCGAAATAATGATCCAAGGCCAAGAAAAAAGCCTTGGAATGGCGGGCAAAGAAGAAGTTGAAAAGCACGACGGGCGAGATCACGCAAAAAAGCAAGAGGGGAAGGCTCAGATGATGGAAATACTCCAAGTAACAATAGATGGCGATCCCAAGCACGCTCCCGCCGCCATAATTGATCGCCCAGATGGAGAGAAGAAAATAGCCCAGTTCCCGCTCATAGGCATAGCCGCAGCGCGGACAGCCATCCAGTGGCGTGAAGTAATCCCTCAACCGACGAATGCGATAAATCGGCATAAAGATCGGCTTCGTTCCACACTCCGGACACTTCAAGAGGCAGGCACGGAGGAAATACTGCAGGGCGCGGCGAAAATCGAGATTCATAAAAGCGAATAAGCCACAGATTTATTGATGAAATACGACGCATGGCAAGCCGTCTGGAAGCGGATCTGCATTGCAGACAACGGGAATATCGGTTTCATGGAAAAATGACTTTACGGGTATCCCTCGGGATTTGCATGGCAATTTTCACTTGGCTTGTCGCCAGTTGCGGAAAGGTGGATCAGCGGGCTGACTTGGTTTTCCTCAACGGAGCCGAACCCGAAACACTCGACCCATCGATCATCACAGGCCAACCGGAAGGCAGGATCGTCAACGCTCTTTTCGAAGGACTTTGCGCCTACGACGAAAACGGCCAACCTTCTCCCGGCGTCGCCGAAAGCTGGGAGATCTCTCCAGACGGAAAAACCTACACATTTCATATCCGCACCAATGCCAAATGGAGCGATGGATTTCCCCTCAAGGCCCAAGACTTCGTGAAATCTTGGCATCACACACTCAAGCCTGAGACGGGCTCCCAGTATAACTATCAACTCTATCCGATCAAAAATGCCCAAGCTTTTGCAGAAGGAAAACTCGCTGACTTTTCCGAGGTCGGCGTCCATGCTGTCGATGCCCGGACGCTTCGTGTGGATCTCGAAAATCCCACGAGCTACTTCCTTCAACTCTGCGCCTTCCCGACCCTCCATCCACTTCCAGTCGACCTGATCAAGCGAGTGGGAGACGACTGGGTCAAACCCGCCAACATCATTTCCAATGGCGCCTATACCTTGGAAACTTGGCGCATTAATGACAAAATCCGCCTCCGCAAAAATGCCCATTATTGGGACTCTGCGAACGTGGCACTCGAAACCATCGACGTGCTCCCGATCTCGGATGCGAATGTGGCCTTTAATTTTTATGCCAGCGGCCTTGCCGATCTGATGATGGACAAGGGACTCGCCCCACCAGCACTACTCGAGGATTTAAAAAAACGCCCGGACTTCCATGCAGCTCCCTTTCTAGGAATCTACTTTCTCCGCTACAATTGCGAACGAGGTCCCTTCAAGGATGAACGTGTGAGAAAGGCTTTCTCTCTGGCTGTCGACAAAAAGCGCATCGTCGACAAAATCACACGCGCCGGAGAACTCCCCGCCAGCGGCTTCGTTCCTCCTGGAATACCCGGCTTCCATGGCACCGACGGCCTGCCATTTGATCCCGCCCATGCGGCCCAGTTGCTCGCCGAGGCTGGGTTTCCTGCAGGCAAGGGATTCCCCAATGTGAACTACCTTTACAGCAAGAGTGAACTCAACGAAGCCATCGCCGTGGAACTCCAAAACATGTGGCGCGACTCACTCGGGGTGAATGTGAACCTCGTTCGCCAAGAGTGGAAAGTGTATCTCAACTCACTTTCGCTTTTGGATTACGACATCGCCCGTTCCAGCTGGGTCGGCGACTATGCAGACCCCAATACTTTTCTCGACATGTTCCTGACCGGGGGCGGAAACAACCGCACCGGCTGGAGCTCGACGGACTACGATACCCTCCTCGCCACGGCCTCACGGGAACTCAATCCCTCGCGTCGATTTGAAATCCTACGGGAAGCCGAAGATCTTCTCGTGAAAAACGCCATCCCCGTCTGCCCGATTTACTACTATGTGGGCATTCAACTCTACGATCCTGCCAAACTCGATGGCATCCGTGCCAATGTCCTCGACGAACACCCCCTGCGAAAAATCCGCAAAAAATAATCGCTGATCGCTAGTCCCGGGCTGAAACCATGAAGCCATGGCTTTTTCGTTGAGCCTCAGGCGTCCTTGATCCATGATCTCAAATGTTATGAAATTTGGGACATCCTCTATGGCGCTACTGCTGGCTTCGGTCCGCCCTGCAAATGACGCTTACCGCACCCGGCATCGCTACACAGTAACTTGAGCGACTTCGTTTACCCAAAAAACTACGACGTTGTCGTGATTGGTGCTGGCCACGCCGGCATTGAAGCCGCCTTGGCCTCGGCCCGTCTCGGTTGCGTGACTCTTCTACTAACGCAGAACGCGGATACCGTAGGCCAGATGTCCTGCAACCCCGCCATCGGTGGGCTCGCCAAAGGCCACATGGTTCGCGAAATCGACGCCCTCGGAGGCGCCATGGGCCTCAATACGGATGCCACGGGCATTCAGTTTCGCATGCTCAATGCCA
>CAIWSO010000181.1 GCA_903915315.1 uncultured Spartobacteria bacterium
TCGACCTGCTGCGCGGTGGACTCAATGATCTCGCGCAACCGCACCCGCAAAAGCTCAAAGAAAACCAACTCGTATCCCGTGCCCGCCTCGGTCGCGATCTCCGAAAGTGAGATTCGGAGGGGCAGCGGAAGCGTCTGAAAACAACGCGCCACATCGGAATAACCGATCACCTGAAGTACGCTCTGAACGGCCTTTTCCAACCGCGAGATGGTAACCGTGTTTTCATCAAACTCCTGCTTGAGAAAAACCGAAATGCTCTCCGTGACATGGCTCGTGAGCCACCACTTTTTGTATCCCGCATTTTCCGCCGCCCGGATCACAGCCGAACTCAACCAAGCGCGGTCGTAATTCATCACGCTTCCATCCTGAAACCGAACGAGCGGGTAATTGTCTTTTAATGCAATCACGATTGGAAAAGCACGGGTTGATCCGGTGAATCTGCAATCCGGCGTTCCAGCGATTGGATCTCGTCAATAAAATCTCCCACTTCCTGAAATTGGCGATAAACCGAGGCGTAACGGACGTAGGCGACCGGATCCAGCGTGCGCAATCGCGCCATCACTAGCTTGCCAAGTTGCCGGGACGTCACCTCGGCATCGTTCAAGCAATCCAACTCGCGGTGGATTTCCTCAGCCACCCGCTCCATATCCTCGAGGCTGATCGGACGTTTCTCACAGGCTTTGGTGATACTGCCCAGGAGCTTGGCCCTATCAAACAACTCGCGACGGCCATCTTTTTTTTCCAATCGCATCTCATTGCGCTCCAACACTTCATAAGTTGTGAAGCGCGCCTCACATTCGAGGCAAACTCGGCGACGACGGATGCTGGACCCATCCTTTGCCAGTCTGGAGTCAATAACCTTATCTTCAAGTGTTCCGCACTTCGGGCAGCGCATATATTGTATACTTATCGAACAAGCGCGAATATCGACACTACATATTGATGGGTCAACCCTTTTTCCGACAAATAAGAAGGCCCTTGCGGGAACAGATCCGACTGAAAAAAACGAATGCCGAAAATGGAGCCGACGACGAGACTCGAACTCGTGACCTATCGATTACGAATCGATTGCACTACCACTGTGCTACGTCGGCGATGTCGCAAAAATGACATATAGCTTCCCTGCTGCCAATGGGATTTTTTAACAAATTCGGTCGTGATTCGCTTTTCCCATTTCGAACATCCCTCCCGTTTGAAAGCGGGGAAGAAATTTCGGATGGCTCTTTTTTTAGATTTTGCAGAGAAAAAACTTGATTCGTTCGCGCCATAATAAGAGATTCATCGCTCTTCTGATCCTGAGTAGCTCAGTGGTAGAGCGGTCGGCTGTTAACCGATTGGTCGTAGGTTCGAATCCTACCTCAGGAGCCATTATCCTTCATTCCGCCGTTAAGTCACAGAGATACAGCTCACTTTCATTGCTGTAGTTTGCACACCTGAAAATACGACGATCCAAACGTCATTATTTGCCCTATGGGTGGCAGGGCAAGCGCAGTAGAAAATCGCGTGATCAGCCCTTGAGTTTCGCTCGGCGTTTCCATGGTTGACTACAACGGCAAGCTCCCAA
>CAIWSO010000182.1 GCA_903915315.1 uncultured Spartobacteria bacterium
GTCCTTCGACATCGTCAAGTCCACGGAAATCCTCGTGATGGTTTACCTCGGCGGCATCGGTTCGCTGGGGGGATCTGTGCTGGGCGCGACGGTTTTTACCATCCTCGTACAGGTGCTCCAGCCGCTTGGCACGTGGCGGATGGTCATTCTGCCGCTGGTTCTCGTTTTGCTTATGCTCTTCCGTCCGCGCGGCATTATGGGCTTGCGCGAGTTCGCTTGGTTCGTGCCACGGCGCGAATTTCCAAAAAAGGAGGAGGAAAAATGACCGACGAGCCCCTGCTTGAGATGCGGAATGTCACGCAACGCTTCGGTGGCCTTTGCGCTTTGTCGGAGGCAACCTTCGCCGTCCGTGCCGGTCACGCTCACGGCATCATCGGCCCCAATGGCGCCGGCAAGACAACAGCATTCAACGTTATCACGGGCATCTACGCTCCCACCCAAGGCGATATTGTTTTTCGCGGACAATCCATCGCTGGGCAGCGTCCGAGCCACATTGCGCGCAATGGCATCGGGCGCACGTTTCAGAATATACGGCTCTTTCGGAATCTCTCCGTCTTGGACAATGTCCGAATAGCCCGAGACGCTCGCTCCGCCTACCTATGGCCTTCCGCACTTGTGCAACTCCCATCGGCGCGACGCGCTGAAAAAGAAAACATCCGCGTGTGTGCCGAGTTGCTCAAACAATTTGGCCTCGGTGATGTGATGCACGAGCAGGCAGGCGGATTGCCGTATGGCTCCCAGCGCCGTTTGGAAATCGTCCGCGCCATGGCGCTCCAGCCTAAGCTCCTCCTTCTCGACGAGCCGGCTGCCGGAATGAATTCCGCCGAGACACTGAAGCTCGTTGAATTCCTCCGCTGGGTGAAAGATCACTTTTCCGTCACCATGCTTCTCATCGAACATCACATGCAACTCGTCATGAGTCTATGCGACCGCATCACGGTGCTCGATTTCGGAGCCACCATCGCCGAGGGAACCCCAGAGGAGGTGCGGTCGAACTCCAAAGTCATAGACGCCTACCTTGGCAAGGAGACGGATCATGAGTGAGACCATACTCAAAGTGGAAAATCTCGTCATCCGCTATGGTGAAATCCGGGCGGTGAAGGGGATCAGTTTTGAGCTGCGGCGCGGGGAAATCCTGGCCCTCATCGGTGCTAATGGTGCTGGCAAAACCACAACGCTCAGGGGGCTTTCCGGCATGCTCCCGTATGAGGGCTCGGTCGAGCTGGAGGGGCGTTCACTTAAAGGCCTATCTGCCGACCGCATCGTGCACCTCGGCATGGCTCATGTGCCTGAAGGTCGTGGAATTTTCGGGGGACTTACCGTGATGGAAAATCTTCGCCTCGGAGCTTGGGTGCGCCGAGATGCCGTCTCGCGAAACCGTGATCTGGAGTGGGTCTTGGGAGTTTTTCCGCGCCTCCGCGAACGACTTGACCAGTTTGCGGGTACGCTGAGTGGCGGCGAGCAGCAGATGCTCTCCGTAGCAAGAGCGATCATGAGCGAGGCGAGGTTGTTCCTTCTCGACGAGCCTTCGATGGGGCTTGCTCCTAAGTTGGTAATGGAGATTTTTTCGGTCCTGAGGGAGCTGAACAAGCGTGGAGCGACCATTCTCCTGGTTGAGCAAAATGCCAATCTCGCCCTCCGCCTTGCCCATCGAGCCTGCCTGCTCGAAACGGGCAGCATCGTTCTCGAAGGCCCCGCCGCCGATCTTCTCTCCAACTCGCGAGTCCGCGAAGCCTACCTCGGAGCCTAATCCCCGCAGCACGCGCCTCTGCGGGACCATAGGGGCCAGCATTTTTGTCATAAAAGTAAGTCCAAGCTTCACAAAGCCAAAACGCAACAAAACAGCAGGACTTTCAAGAACACGGCTGTTTTTGCGTTTAATACCAAAAGCAGCTTGCTTTTGGATTTTAGGAGAGGGGCACAGCGCGTCCCGCCTGTGTGCTTTGGCATGCTCCTTGGTTCCAATGAAAATGGGTGGCACGCAAGTAGACCAGTCTCCACACGGCCGCGACGGCCATGTCCCCTTCACTTGCGGTTTTAACGTCTAATTTCAAAGACACA
>CAIWSO010000183.1 GCA_903915315.1 uncultured Spartobacteria bacterium
CCGCCTGCCCGCATTCTCGTGGGACCGCGTGCCGCTATACATGCATATCCGGAAAGCCACAAATTTTACGGAGGATGAGATCAAGTATCTGGCGACTTTCCCCTTGGTGACTTTTGAGAAGACGACAGGGTCCGAAACTTTTAAATCCACCGAGGACGGCACGCTTGCCGCAGCCAAGGCGGTGAAGGAGATCAATCCCTCCACGAAGGTTTTATACTACCGCAATGTCATTGTGCACTGGGGCACCTACAAGACCAACGCGGAGATCGATAAAATGCCCGGGGCTTTCCTTGTTGGTAAGGAGGGAAAAACCAAGCTGAATTTCGGTAAGAACGAAGCCTACGACTTGACCAACCCTCAGTTCCGAGAGTTGTGGGTCGGCAATGTCAAGCAATTGTGCGCCGATCCTTTGATCGATGGGGTGTTTGCGGATGGAATCGTCAAGGTGTTGTCGCTCGGTTACTTGGTTCGTGACATCGGGAAAGAGAGAAAGGCCGCACTGGTCGAAGGCTACAAGACCATGATGACCGAAACAAGGCAGGCCATAGGGCCAGACAAAATCATGCTCGCCAATGTCCTGCGGGTCGGAACCCCGGATAACGGCCTGGAGGCGATCAAGCAATTCGACGGCTCCTATCTTGAGCACTTTGAAACATTCGGGGAAAAAGTCGCAAGTAGAAATTATTTAGCCCAATCGATCGAGACTTTTCAAAAAGCGGCCCGTGAGGGTTACATGATCGCCATGACCGTAGGACTCGGCGAAATGAACACCGAAGAGGGCGAACGGAATCTTCATAAAACGGACGAAATCCGCAAGGGGCTTGGTGCAAATGAGGATTACAGCAAGCGTTTAAATTATCTGCTGTCGCTGTTTCTTGTTTGTGCCGAGAAGCATAGTTACTTCCTCGCCCACGATGGCTACCACGCCCACAAGAATAATAAAGTCTGGATGACGCGACCCGCAGAGTTCGACCGACCCTTGGGCCCACCGAAAGGCCCCGCCGTTCAGGATGGGTTCATCTACACCCGCGAATTCGCTCACGCCAAAGTGCGCGTGGATATCGACAACCAAGTCGGGGAGATCGAGTGGATCGAGCCCGAGAAGAATTAAGGAATTTATTGACCACAACCGACCAACGGGAGATAGATTGCCGAAGGCAACTCCGAAGGAGTGAACAAAGTGAATCAAAGGACACGGAGAACACGGAGGAGTTGATTAAGGAAATTTGAAAGCCTTTTTCTTGTTGACTCTTACACGCAGTAACGGCCTTTGATTTTTCTCTGTGCTCTCTGTGTCCTGGGTGGTCAACCCTGCTGGATTCGGTGTTTTAACATGAAGCTCTCTTTTTCACTTTTAGTTTCCTTGGTTGCACTCCTTTCGACGGGAGCTCCGGCCATGGCCTCCACCGGCGAAAAGCCAAACATCATCTACATTTTGGCCGACGACTGGGGATTGGGGGATGTGAAGACCTACGGCGGCGACCGCTGCAAGATCGACACGCCGCACATGGACAGGCTGGCTGAAAAGGGCATGAAATTCACCGATGCGCACAGCCCTTCCTCGGTGTGCACGCCCACGCGCTACAGCATCCTCACCGGTCGCTACAACTGGCGCAGCAGCTTGAAAACTGGTGTGATCTTTGGATTTTCGAAACGCTTGATCGAGCCCGGCCGCGAGACGGTCGCCTCGATGCTCAAGAAAAACGGCTACACCACGATCGCCATCGGCAAGTGGCACCTCGGGATGGATTTCCCGACAACCGACGGCAAAGCAGTCGATGAAAAAGGAAAAAATACGGACTGGAAAGGTCAGATCAAGAATGGCCCAACGGCGGTGGGTTTCGACAAGTATTGGGGCATCTCTGCTTCACTCGATATGCCGCCGTATATCTGGATCGAGAACGACCGCTTCGTCGGCGAGTGCACGACTCAAAAATCCTTCCACCCGG
>CAIWSO010000184.1 GCA_903915315.1 uncultured Spartobacteria bacterium
ACATGGCCCTATCTCTGGCAACGCTGCGACCGCGACCCGCTTGGCGGTTTCGCCTTGTTCGTTCCGCAGAACGACGAGGAGCACAACGAGGTTTTGCTCCGCATTTGGACTGAGGAAAAAGTCCCGCACCCAAAAGTGGAGGGCAAGTGGACCTACGAACGCGCCAAGCAATGGGGCGAGGAGTGGAGCAAGAACGCGGAAGACACGACCCACCTCATGATCAGCGCGGAGAAACCCGAGGACCTCGATCCGTTGATCGACTACGCGAAGAAATTGAAGGTGAAGCGCGTCTATATGCACACCGACACTTGGCGTGGGCAGTATTGGCTCAAGGACTGCGATGTTCTTTCGGTCAATCCAAAGGTCTTCCCGCGCGGTGAGGAGGACTTGAAAGCCTTCGTCGACAAGCTCCGGGCGAACGGCCTTGGCACAATGATGCACACGATTTCCTACGGGGTCGGTCTGGAGGGTTCGAAGTATATCGGCAAAGGCAAAAAGACCGACCGGCGTCTCGCCCACTGGGGGCAGGGCAAGTTGGAAAAATCCGTTTCCGCAACCGACACGACCATCCTCTTCCGCCCCGGCCCCGGAGTGAAATTCCCCGCCACCGGCACCTATCCGGACTATTGGAAATTCACCGATGTGCGGATCGGCGAAGAAATCATTTCCTGCAAGTTCGAGGATACAGATCAGCCCGTCTGGAAGCTTACGAATTGCGTGCGAGGTCCCTCTGCGGCCAACCACGAAGGCGGCACCGAGGTTGTCGGACTCCTGAAGGCCTACGGCCAAAATTACTACCCGGACAGCATGTCCGACCTTCCCGAGATCACCGGCAAGGAGTATGCCGATTTTTTCAACCGCCTCGGCGTTCACCACCACGAATACGACGGCGCGGAGTGCCACAACGATGTGCCGTGGGGGTTCCCAAAATGGTCGATGTTTGTTTATCAAAACACCGAGCAGCCGATGACATCGAACACCTCGCGCGGCGATGCCAATCCTTGGGATTTGATGTATCGATTCAAAAAGAACGGAGCCGACAAGATCTACAACAAAGGCAGTGCCTCCGGCTGTGGCAGCGGTACGGCAGCCCTCGCTCTCGAGCGCGACAGCAGACTCGCGACCAGCCCGATCGAGAATCATTTCATCATGGCGCTCGGCGCTGTGGCCAACACCCCAGGCTATGTTTTTGAAAAACCCGAGCCGATGTTCGGCATTTTTCCGAATGTCATTCACGACCACGGCCTCGCGGAGATGATTGCGGATCAGTTTACGGTTTGGCGCGAACTCGGCCCCAAACTCCCGCCGGAACTGCGCAAAAAAATCGCCCAAACCTACAAGAACAATCCGAATTCCCACCATCACAACGCCAAGATCATCTACGAGGCCCGGCGTGCGGAGGGGGGGTATGAATTCCAGCCCTTCACCATAATGACCCGCGGCCCAGTAGATGCAGATTGGACCACCATGCAGGAATTCGGCTCCATCATGCCGCGTCAGTATGTCGCCCCTGGAATGCGCGTGAAGTTGGAAAATCCCTTCCCACGCCAAGCCCCGCA
>CAIWSO010000185.1 GCA_903915315.1 uncultured Spartobacteria bacterium
CGTTCCAGATCGATGGCAATTTCGGTGGCTGCGCCGGCATCGCGGAGATGCTGCTGCAATCGCACGCCGGCGAGATCGAACTCCTGCCCACCCTGCCCAAAGCCTGGCCTCAGGGCAAAGTCACCGGCCTGCGTGCACGCGGCGGCTTCACCGTGGATATCGAATGGAAGGATGGCAAAGTCGTTGCGGCGAATCTTCACAACATCAACGGCAACCCTTGCTCCGTCAAAATCAACGGCACAACCAAGCCCATCCGCTCCGCCAAAGGCGAAACCACCAAGCTCCTTTAATCCAATCCCCAAAAAACTGTCATACTGTGAAGAAAAACCTCCTCGCCCTCGCGGTCTCTTTGCTGGGTCCGCTGGCCTCGCTCCATGTTTCCGCCGCGAGAGTCGATTCTTCGGGGTTGGCCGAACCCGAAGGCGAACCAAGGCAATACCGTGGCGAGGCCCTGTCGAAAATTGCCATGCCGGTCGGCGGAATCACCGCCGGTCAGCTCTACTTCCATGGCGATGGCGGCCTGGGCCTATGGGATCTCATGAATGTGCGCTCGTTCGGCGATGCCCGGCTGCTGCGAAAGTTTCCGAACCCCGCCCGAATGCTCCAACAAGGTTTTGCGGTGCGGGTGTGCGACGAAAGGGGCGCAATGAAAATTTTTCCGCTCACCTTGAAGGACTTTCCACAGACCACCTTCACAGCGGAATACCCGGCAGGGATTGTGAGTTATCAGGCGGACGGGAAACTTCCACTCGAGATCACGCTTGAGGGCATCGCACCGTTCGTGCCGCTTGACGCGGCGGCATCCGGGATTCCTGCCGCCTTCCTGCGCCTCACACTCAAAAACAAAGGCACCGAGGAAATAAAGGGGGACCTTCTCGGCTGGCTCGAAAACGGGGTTGCTATCCACTCGGGTCGCTCCGAGGACGGGGGCCGCACCGCCGCCGTGCGCCGTTTGCCCGGTGCGCTGGCGATCGACTTCGCTGCCATTCCCGCATCCAACGGGCAGGTTTCCCCGGTCGAGCCGCCTGTGCTCGTGGCCGATTTTGAAACCACCGACTACATGGGTTGGAAAGCGACGGGCACGGCCTTCGGGATCAGTCCGACGGCCCTTTCGGCGCTGAAGACTCCGCGCCGGAACGCGAGCGGCAGCGCCTGTGCGAGTTCCTTGCATGCAGGCCCGGAAGCCACCGGTGTGTTGGAATCCCCCGAGTTTTCGATCAATCGCGAGATCCTTCGTTTCAAGACCGCCTTGGGTCGTGATGGGGAGAAGATCAAAGTGGAGCTTGTGATCGATGGAAAGGCCGTCCGCAAAGAGACCGGCCATGGCGGAAAAAGCTTCAAAGGCATCGAATGGAATGTGCGCGATCTGAAGGGAAAATCCGCACGCCTCGTGGTGACCGATCAAAGTGCCACGGCGGGAATCCTGCTCGATCAGGTCGAGCTGTGCGATGGCAACCGGCTCGCGCCGCTGAAGGATCGCCCGGATTTTGGCACGATGGCATTTCTGCTGCTCGACCCTGCGGCAGATGCCGTTGCACAACCCTCGGTAAGCGGTGACCCGGCGGCGGGCCCATTGCCGGCTCCGGCGGAGATCCCGCTCGGGGAGTCCCAACTCGGCATGATCACCTCGCCGTTCGCGCTGAAGCCCGGCGAATCGCGCACCGTTACCTTCGCCGTGGCCTGGCATTTTCCCAATCTCAAACTGGTCGACTGGGGCAAACTCCAGGGAAGCGGGCGTTGGTATGCATCGCAATTTTCCTCTGCTGCCGCCGTGGCGGACAAACTCGCCGAAGACGGATTGGAGATCGTTCGACGCACGGATCTGTGGAGGAAGACATGGTATGACTCGACGCTACCGCGCTGGGTGCTCGACCGTGCGATCGCCAACCTTTCCACCCTCGCCACGAACACCTGCTACCGCTTTCAGGACGGGCGGTTTTACGGATTCGAAGGCGCGCACTCCTTCATCGGGACCTGCAACCATGTCTGGCACTACGATGAGGGAGCCGGGCGCCTTTTCCCGGAACTCGAGATGTCCCTGCGCACTCAAGCTGACTTTGTTCCCGGCGTCGGCATCAAGTCGGATGGCAGCATTCCCATGCGCATTGATGGTCAGCCGGGTGCGTTGGATCCCTTGCCCAAGCAGCCCATCCTCTTCGGCCACGGCTATGCACATTGGGCATCCATCGACGGCCAGTGCGGCATCATCCTCCGCGCGTATCGCAATCACCTCACATCTTCCAATGCCGACTTCGTCAAAAAATATTGGCCGCAGATCAAGCGAGCCACCCAATGGCTTTTTGCGCAGGACAGTGATGGAGACAATCTCCCCGACCGTGTGACCCACCACACGCTCGATGAGGATATTGCCGGACCCAGCCCGTGGATCTCCAGCCTTTGGCTCGCCGCGGCGACCGCTTCGGAAAAAATGGCAGGGATCGCCGGCGACGAGGACTTCGCTCAAGAATGCCGGAAGCGCGCGGCCGAGGGACAAAAGAACTTTGTCGCCAAGCTTTGGAATGGCGACCGCTTCGTCCACCGCGCGCCCGACTCCGAAAAATGGCGTCCCGGGTCCTACGATGGCAGCCACATCGACCAAGTGCTTGGCCAGCAGTGGGCCTGGCGCACCGGCCTTGGGCGGATCCTGCCTGAAAAGGAAACCAAGGCCGCGCTGGCCTCGATTTTCCGAAACAATTTTTTTGAAGATCTCGGTCCGTATTACTCCCAACCCGAAAACAAACCAAGCCGCCCCTTCTCGGTGGCGGGCAATGCCGGAACGGTGATGGCGACCTGGCCCGAGGGTTCTTACCGTCCCAATGGGAAAATGCCGGGGCACGAATGGAACGCCGGCGCCGCCTTCCATCAGGGCTTCTACAACGAGACGATGAGTGGCTTTGAGCATGCGTTCGCTTCTCACCTCATTTACGAGGGCATGGTCGCCGAGGGCCTCGCAGTCGCGCGTGCCGTCCACGATCGGCATCAGCCCGACAGTCCGAAAAAAGGCAACCCCTTCAATGAACCCGAGGCCGGCAACCACTACGCCCGCGCCATGGCCTCCTATGCTGTTTTCCTTGCCCTGGGCGGCTTTGATTACGACGGCCCCGCGGGTCACATCGGCTTCGCGCCGAGAATCACCCCGGAAAACTTCAAGACCGCCTTCACCGCCGCCGAGGGCTGGGGCAGTTTTCATCAAAAAGCGGAAGGCGGAAATTTGAAGGCGGAAATCGCCCTGCAATGGGGCAAGCTCCGCCTGCGCACGATCAGCCTTGCCACGGGTTCAAGACCCCTCTCATCGACCGTCGAAGTGAATGGCAAACCGCTTGTTGCGGAACTCACCTTTGCCGACGGCATCTCATCGCTTGTGTTGCCGGAAAGTGTCACCCTTACCGCAAACCAAATCATCCAGGTTCAGTTAATCGCCAAGTAAAACCCAACCCACCAAACTTCCATGAATCAAAACACCACGCACCACCTAACAGTCAGCCCATCGTTGACCATCTGCCAAGCCATCAAGACGGTAGTCTTTGCCCTCACACTCTCTCTGGTTCCCACTATGCAAGCCGAGGATTGGAAGGAAACCCTGCAATCGTCCCTGCCTCTGCTCGGGCACAGGAACTGGATCGTGATCGCCGATTCCGCCTACCCCTTACAGGTGAGTCCCGGAGTCAAGACGATCGATACCGGCGCGACGCAGGAAGAAGTGACCGCGGCCGTGCTTCAGGCACTGGCCGGAACCAAGCATGTGAAACCGACCATCTATGTGGATCGCGAACTCGAATATGTCCCTGAGAATGACGCTCCCGGCATCTCGGCCTACCGTGACAAGCTCGCCAAGCTGCTCGCAGGATCTGAAATTTCCAAACTTCCGCATGAACAAATCATCGCGAAACTCGACGAAGCTGGGAAAACCTTCCATGTCCTCCTGCTGAAGACAAAGATGACGCTTCCCTACACCTCGGTCTTCCTCCAACTCGAGTGCGGCTACTGGAATGCCGCATCCGAAAAGCGCCTCCGCGCTCTTGTCCCCGCGATCGAGACATCCACTCCGAAACCGTGAATCGATCTCGTTTCGCTTTTCACACCACCAAGCCAGATCCATCAAAAGAGTCTGCATCATAAAAAGGGTCAGTCCCACATATCGACATATTTTTGAATTCTGAGCGGGCTTTGCGATGGGAAGGCAACTGAGGTTGGTGAGGTTGGAAGACGCGGGAGCGGTTTATCATGTGATGAGCCAGGGGGGATCGGCACGAGGCGATTTTTTTGGACGACAAGGATCGGAGGCGGTTTTTAAAGAAGCGGAGGAAGGGAGATCTGCTGAAAATGGAATTGGCTGTGGAACTGCGCAAGCAAACGGCGATGACGATGGGGTGGATTGCCAAAGAATTCAATGCTGGCGAGTCAAATAGTGCTTGGAATGCGATGAGGCGGTTGCGGGACAGAGGTGAAGTCGGAAAAAGAAAATAATATGTGAATATGTGGGACTGACTCCAGCTTGGGCTTCAGCATGGGGTTGGGCAGTGTTGGTGTTTTTTGTAGGAGAGGTTGGAAAAACTCAGAGTTCGAGGATCGAGAGGTTGCGGAACTCGATGGGGCCGGAGAAATCCTGCAAGCCGATGCGACCTTTTTTCGGATGGTCTTTGAGGGGATTGGCCGCAGGGTTCGAGGAGCCATCGGGGTTGAGTCTGGCGGTGCTCCAGGAACGCAGGTTGGCCTCGTTCACTTTCTGCCCGTCGATCACCACCATGATTTCCTGGCCTTGGACAAAAATCGATCCGTTGTGCCATTCGCCGGGTTTAATGGCGATCTGGGGCGAGGCTTTTTGGAAGTTGTAGAGGGATCCTGTGACCTCCGCGCCAGCCTCGGTGGCGCCGGCTTGCGAAATTTCCACCTCGATCGCGTTGCGGAGGCTGTCCGTGGTGTCGGTGCAACGGAGGAACACGCCGCTGTTGGCGTTCTCGCCGGCACGGAATTCGAAGGTCAACGAGTAGTCTCCATAGTCCTTCTTGGTCCAGAGTGTCGCGCCGGTGCCATTGGCCTTGAGGATGCCATTGGCAACGCTCCAACTTCCGGCGGGGCATTCGGCATTCGAGAGGTCGTCAGTGAACAAGGGATTCCACTGGGGCACGGCGGGGCCGTCGGCTCCACGGTTGTCGGCCCAGACGCCGTCAACTGACGAGGAAAACCTGGGTGGCGCCACGAAGCCGTGCTCGAGTTTTTCCAAAGGGGCATCCATCGCAGATCGGAAGAACTCCGCGCAACGCTGGAGGTCGTCCAAGAGATGATCGCTGTCATTCTCGTATTCCATGAGGACGACGCCGGCGAATCCCGCCTGACGAATTGCGGCGAGCATCCCGGCGGCATCGCTGACCCCCGTGCCCCAGGGTTGGTCCTTTCCTTGCTTCGTCCATTCATTCAGGTCCTTGAAATGCACGGTGACGACGCGCGGGAGGGCGAGGCGGAGTTTTTCCAGTGGATTCAATCCCGAGCGGGCCCAGTGACCGGTATCGGCGCAAAGTCCGATTTCAGGACCATAGGGTTCGATGGTCTTGAGGAGTGCGACGGGGTCGTAATAGCGCGACGGCAACGGGTGGTTGTGGATGGCGACCCGCACCCCCGATTCCTTTGCCATCCTGGCGATGGCGGGGAGCATGTCAGCCGGGGGTTCGGACGAGATCCAGTGGATGCCGAGAGATTTTGCGAAGGCGAAGAGCTGTTTCCACTCCTCCTCGGTGGCTTGCATGATCACGCCGAAGCCGGAGATCGAGACCTTGTTCTCGGCGAGGATTTTTTTGAGCGCGGCGAGTTTTTCGGATTCGAGATCGGGCGTGAGATTTCCTTCGATGCCACCGCCCAATTTCTGGCCGGGGTAGGCTTCGATCGTGTGGATGCCGAGTTGCGAGGCTTTGGCGATGGCTTCCACGAGCGTGAGTTTGCGGAATGTCCAGGTTTGCAGGCCGAGTTCGGGTTTGGTTTCCAGCTTGGGCAGCGGTGGTTGGCAAGCGGCAAGGAGGAACAGGCACAGGCCAACCAGGGCATTGGAAATGGATGGTTTCTTCATGTCAGGGAGTTCTTAGAAAAGGCGGTAGGTTTTGTTGATGAGGCGGTCAGCATCCGGATCGCCGATGCAGATGCCGGCCACCGGGTCGTATTGGATCTGCCGGCCCATGCGGATCGCGAGGTTGCCGGCGAGGACGAATTCGGTGAGGGACGACGAGTAGTCCACAATGTCCGAACCGGGTTTAGGTCCACCCTTGCAGGCAGTGACCCACTCCATGCGGGCGTTGCCGCCCGGCACGCGCGCGATGGTTTTTTCTGGGCGGTCGCGGAAGGCTTTCATGGTGGAGTCGGGCAGGAGGCGAGGGGACTCCGAATAGTCGCCGGTGGTCATGAGCAGCCCCTTGTCGCCATAGTAGAGCACGCCCTGATTCGGCATCGGTGAGTCTCCGAGTTCCTTGGGTTTGGGAGGAAGAACGCCGCCATCGAACCAAGACAGCGTCACCGGCGGCAGGTCGCCCCGTTGCGGAAAATCATAACGGACAACCGACCAATTCGGCGCGCTGACTTGGGTGGCGCCTTCGGATTCCGCGGAGACTTGGAAGGTTCCGCGCAGGTTGAGGGTCCAAAACGCGGCATCCATGACATGGCATCCCATATCGCCAAGGGCTCCGCAGCCGTAGTCCCACCACGAACGCCAGGCGAATGGCAGGTAGGCCTTGTTGTAGGGGCGCTCGGGAGCCACACCCTGCCAGAGGTTCCAACTCAGCGTCGCGGGAATCGTGTCCGGAGGCGTTGGCAGATTCAGTCCCTGGGGCCAGATCGGGCGGTTGGTCCAGAAGTGGACCTTGCGCACGGGGCCGATCACACCGGCCTCGATCCATTCCTTGACCAAGCGGGTGGTCTCATTCGCATGGCCATGGTTTCCCATTTGGGTGACGACTCCCGCCTTGCGGGCGGCCTCGCGGAGAAGTCGCGCCTCGCCGATCGTGTGCGTGAGCGGCTTTTCCACATAGATGTGCTTGCCGTATTCGAGCGCCATCATGGCGGCGGGGAAGTGGGTGTGGTCCGGCGTGGCGATGAGAACCGCATCGATCTGGTCACCCATCTCCCGGAGCATCCGGCGGTAGTCCTGATAGCGGGCCGCGTTCGGCCACATGGCAAACGACTTCGCAGCACGGGAAAAATCGACATCGCACAGCGCGACGATGTCCTCGGAGGCCATGATTTTGAGGTCCCCAAGCGCCTGGCCGGCGGCTCCGATCGAGGCGATGCGGAGTTTTTTCGAGGGATCGATCAGGTTTTTGAAACCGCTTTCAGCCGCTGTCTGGGCGGAAAGCGACTTGAAATCCATCCCGCCAAGAAGCGCGGCAGCTGCGGCAGTTTGGAGAAATTTGCGGCGGGACATGCCATCGGACACCAGACTCTTCAGGAAAAGGTTGGGATCGGGATTTTTCATGGAATGGGAAATGGGAATTCGAAACAAGGGTCAGGCTTATCCGAGTGGCTTGATTTTGATGTTCCGAAACCAGATCGGCGCCCCCCCGTGCTTGCCCTGCAAACCGATCGCCCCCTTGGTGGGATGGGAGCTGAGGGGCTTGTTCAACCAAGGTGGCATCTTCGAACCATCGGGATTCTCGGTGCCCGATCTCCAGAGGGTCATATCGAAAGAAGTGACCAGTTGGCCGTTCAGGACCACATCAATTTTCGGGCCGCAGCAGGTGATTTGGCAATGGTTCCACTCGCCGGCGGGCTTCGCCGCGCTTTGGGATGGAGCCAACCGGCCGAAGATCGCCCCGCATTTCCACTTGGGATCTGCTTTCACCCACTTCGGGCCGGCGTCATCGAGTAATTGGATTTCCACGGAATTCGGCACCCACTGCGACTTGTCCGAGGCATAAACGATCACGCCGCTGTTCGCGTCCGGGCCAGTTTTGAACTCCAAATCGAGCACAAAATTCTCGTAGTCATTCTTCGTCCAGATGACCTGATCCTCGCTCGCGGTGAGTTCCCCGTTGGAAAAGGTCCAAACCCCCTCGGGAAATTGGGCGTTGGAGAGATCCGCCGCGAAAAGACCCTCCCAACCGCCAGCCTGCTCTGCGCGGGATGACGGAGAAAACGCAGTCAGAACCGCCAGGGCGGCCGCGCAAGCTATATGCCTTTTCGTTCCGGAGAAAAAAATGGAGAGGCACCTGAAAGGGGCGGGGGATTGTTTTGTTCGGATCGTCGCGGGGCGGGTGGTTTGGTGCATAGGAAATCGTGTGAATATGTGGGACTGACCCGGCCATCGGAACCAAGGGGCACGCCAACGCACACAGGCGGTGCCTCCGGCTCGTAGAGGCTACGGATCGGAGAGACGCACGGTAAGCCCCTCTCCTAAATCTCAAAGTAAGCCGGCTTTCGGTATTACAGATGCCCCGATATCACCAGAAGATCGTGTAAAGAGCGGCAAGCGTTCCAAGAATCATCAAGGCTCCCACAGCAAAGCCATTGGACACTTTGAACATCGAGCGATCAATTTCCAGTCCATTGGTTTTCACGCCCCGGCTGACTTCATACTTACTGATAAGGATCATTCCGATCATTGCTAAGACAAAGACGAAGCCCATACGGTCGAGAAAGGGGATTTCGTAAACTCCGGCCTCATTGGCTTTAGCAAAGCCCGAGGAGGCCAGGAAAGAAAGATCTGCGAAATTAGGTAGAAACTTGAAGATGAGCGACATGATAAAGCCTCCGACTGTCGCAAAAAGAGCGGCGCTCGATGTGGCTTTCTTCCAAAAGAATCCCAGTATGAACATCGCAAATACCCCAGGGGAAACAAATCCCGTATACTCTTGGATATATTGAAACCCGCCTTTTTTGTCGATACCCAACAAAGGAGCAATGATCACTGCAATAAGCATCGAAACCACCACGGTGGCACGACCAATCCACACCATTTTCTTCTCGTCCGCGTGCGGGTTGATTTTCTTCAGATAGACATCCAGCGTGAAGATAGTGGCGATGCTGTTTGCCTTACCTGCGAGGGAAGCCACCACGGCAGCGGTCAATGCGGCGAAGGCCACTCCCTTCAACCCCGCTGGCAATAAATTGAGCAGCACGGGATAGGCTCGATCTGGATTGAGCTCGCCGTTTTGTAGCATCTCTGTCTGGAAGTTTCCTTCCCGATAGAGAACATAAGCGGCGATACCCGGCAAGACGACGATCACTGGCATCAAGAGCTTGATGAATGCCGCAAAGAGCAGGCCGGTACGAGCCGTTTTTAAGTCCGCCCCCAGAGCTCTTTGAGTGATGTATTGATTGCAACCCCAATAATTCAAATTCACAATCCACATGCCGCCAATGAGGACTGTCAGTCCCGGCAAGTCCATGAAATACTTATTATCCTGAGGAAGAATCATGTTAAAATGATCCTGAGCCTTGTTTTGTAAGAATCCAAAGCCCTGCAACATCCCATTGCCACCAAATTTCTCGGCCACGAGGTCAAGCGCAAGATAAGTCGTAATCAGTCCGCCCAACACAAGGAAGAACACTTGGACCACATCTGTGTAGCCGATGACTTTCATGCCTCCCAGAGTAATGAAAATGGAAAATATCGCGAGCAGCGCCATACAAAGTGTGAGATCGATTCCGGAGATGCTATTGATTGCCAGAGCTCCAAGATACAAGATGGAAGTGAGATTGACTCCAACATAGAGAAGCAGCCAGAAAACAGCCATGATCATAGCCACTTTGCTGTTGTATCTCTGATTCAAAAACTGCGGCATCGTGTAGATTTTATTCTTCAGATAGACCGGTATGAAAAACACAGCCACGATGATCAAAGTCGCCGCAGCCATCCATTCGTAAGTCGCAATGGCTAAGCCCATGGTGAATCCAGATCCGCTCATTCCGATGAACTGCTCGGCAGAAATATTCGAGGCGATCAGCGAAGCCCCAATCGCCCACCAAGTCAGTGAACCTTCCGCTAGAAAGTATTCATGAGAAGCAGAGGTTGAGGATTTGGTTTTTCGCCTGTAAACCCAAAGTCCGTAGCTCGCGACGATGGCAAAATACACAAAAAAGACAATGTAATCTAGTGAACTCAGGGTCTGCATATTTAAAATATTCGAAGGGGTTGAATTGAAAAAAAATCAAAGATCATTACTGAAATGAAGTCCAGATAAAAATATGCAGCAATTTTTCCTAACGCACTTTGATGGGCGAGTCACGGGCCGTCGCCTAGCATGAATATGATCCAGATTGATCTCGATATGATTCTCTTCAGCAAAGGCGGCGACCTGCCAAAAGGGTCATCAAAAGGGTCCCACATATTGACACAAAAAATGGTCGGACTGAATTCCCAATACTAACCCCGATATGGAACACATGAAAGCATTCCGAACTCTCCTCTTCATTGCGCTGATTTCCACAGTGAGCAGCGGGTTCTGCAGCCAAGCAGGAGTCTCAATAATTTGTGGGACTTGCTTCTGATTTTAAAAGGCGTCAATACGCGGGACTGA
>CAIWSO010000186.1 GCA_903915315.1 uncultured Spartobacteria bacterium
TACAAAAAAATTAGAGGGAAGTTAGGTTAGGAGTTTCGTTTGTCTACGACTTATATAGGCGCCCTGCCATCAAATCCGATTATATTACTCATTTCTCGGCGATCCCCTTTCTCCACAAAGTGACGGTTTTTTGAGTGCCCATGCAAAAAAAAATTGACACCAGAAAAGATTAAACGTTTTATCTTTGACTTAGGGCAAACTTGGAAATTTACCCCCAAGTGTGGCCCGCCCGCCTTTATGAGTTCAAAAACGCAAACCCAATTAACGCATGGCCATTTCATCCCCAATACACACTTGGACAGGGAGTGGACGATGGATTTTCAGCACACACGGAGGATGACAGTGGATTTCATCAACGATTTGTTGGTGATCATGGAAAAAATTCCCGGCTACACATTTTTATTGGATGCCCAAGCAGTGCCTATCGAGGACTACTTGGAAGTCATGCCAGAAAACCGCGAAAAAATCGGGCATCTCATCCGAGAAGGCAGGATCAATGCGGGCCCCTGGTATTCGGCTTTGGATATGAATTGCCTTTGCGGTGAATCGATCGTTCGAAATATGTTGTGGGGCCATCTGGTGGTCGAGGAATTAGGCCCAGTAATGAAGGTTGGTTACACACCATTTGGTTGGGGGCAAGTGAGCCAGTTGCCGCAAATCTACCGTGGATTTGGAATTGATGTGGCATTTTTTTATCGAGGGATCACTGCCAAGGAAACTCCGGAGGCTGAATTTATGTGGGAGGGGGCGGACGGGAGCGAGTTGTTGACCTCTCGGTTTGGAACTGGTGCCCGCTATAATTTTTATTTTGACGTATGGAGGAGGGCATTTTTTACGGGCCAGTCACATCGCCTGAACCGCCGCTTTCATTGGAGCGAGGACTCTGTGCACTTCAAACTTTGCAATGAGGATAATCGTTTCGACCACGGGAGTGTCTTCAAAATAGACCGCCCGATTCAGGCGGATGTAGTGCGGCAAGCTTTTTGCGATCTCTTGGCAAAGGAGAGCGAGCACTTCAGTTTGGGGGAAGTGGCCTTTATGCACGGCATGGATACCTCCTCGCCTGATCTCAGGGAGGATCTGGTGATCCAGGAATGCCAGAAGGCACTGGTGGACGGGGAGGCCCTTTTTTACAGTTCCTTGCCGCGCTATGCGGAGGCCATCAAAGCGAGGGCCGCGTTGGCCACCCTTGCTCGCTTCCACGGTGAAGCGCGGCATCTCAAGATGAATGATATCGGTTTCTCTTATATCGCAAATGACATCATCTCGATCCGTTCACGCCAAAAGAACTATCTCGTTAAAGTCGAGGATGCCCTCGTTCGCCATGCTGAACCATTTGCGGCAATGGCACTCTTCGCGGGCCAAGCTTGGCCGGGGAAATATCTGGATATCGGCTGGAAGCAATTCTTGAAGTGCCATCCGCACGACACGATCGGCGGTTGTGGTATCGACCGCGTGGAAGAAGATGCAATGTATCGTTTGCGTGACACAATGTCGATCGCAAGGCTTGTCTCAAGCGAGTCGCTCATGTCGGTTCAAGGTGGGATCGATACTTCCGCCCTCAGTGGGCGCGCCGTGGTGCTCACTGTTTTCAATCCTTCGCTCTACACACGAACCGAGGTAGTTAAAGCCTTTGTTGATGTGCCTAGAGAGTTGGAGTGCGATGGCTTTGAAATGGCTGACCATGCAGGGCACGAGGTGACATTCAGGATCCGCCCCACGTCTTATTTCGGGAAAGTCTTCCGCGATCATAGCGACATCGCGCTTATGTCCTACGCAGATGAATATCTTGTCGAGTTCGAGGCCGTTGAGGTTCCTTCTTTAGGCTACAAGACATTCGTTTTGCAGCGAGGCCAGAAGAGAGAGGAACAGGGCGTCATGCCAACGGCCTTCACAATGGAAAATGAACACCTGTGCGCTAGTGTGAACGCGGATGGCACAGTCGATATTCTCGATAAAGAAACGGGAGAAGTCTTCCAAGGCCTGAATTATTTCGTGGACGAGGGTGAAGTTGGAAACTCCTGGACCCACGTAAAGCCTAATTGCGATCTAGTAATCGACTCCCGGGAAGCGGATGTCAAAGTGGATTGGCGGGACGCGACGCCTGTTGTTTCCAAGATTGTGGCTGCCTTCACGCTTCAGATTCCGGAAACCACTCCCCGCGCCGACGACCGATTCGATTGGCGAAAGGCGGAGCGTCAGGCCATAAACCTCAGGCCGCTTCCGATTGAAGTGGAATACAGCCTTGCCAAGGGAGCCAGATCTCTTGAAGTCCGAGTTTCTTTCGACAACGCCTGCCGGAACCACAGGTTGCGCGCGATGTTTCCAAGCAATGTGAATGCGGAGACCTCCTATGCAGAGGCCCCATTTGATGTGGTTCATAGACGCATCGCTCGTGACGTCGACAACCCCTACAGCTATTTTCCACATTTGACCTATCCAATGCTTCGGTTTGCAGGGGTAACGGAAGGGAGGCGGAACTTGTCAATAATCAGCGGTGGACTTAAAGAATACGAAGCCTTAGATGATGCTGATCGCACTTTTGCGCTCACTGTTGTGAGGGCATTTGAAAACAATATCTGCACCTCCGGAGATTTTGATTTGGAGCACCGCCCGGGTGATTTAGCCCAAGGTATCGGGCGACACGAGTATTGTTACAGGATTTATCTTGGGCAGACTGGAGACCATTTCGAGCGTCTTTTTTCCGAGGCCGACGCACTGCATGCGCCAATGGTGGTTGCCGAAACCAAGGCTCGTCCCGGCAATCAACCCATGGAAAAAAGTCACATGTTTCTGGATAATAATAAACTCGCCTTGAGCTGTATCAAGCAGGCCTCAAGAGGCGGAGCGCTTATCATCAGATTGTATAATACAACGAACGAAATCCAGCGCGGAAAACTGGTCTTTGCCACTCCTGTACGTGGTGCTGCTCTTGTGAATCTGAATGAGGAGGCGGTTTCCGATGAGGTCGAACTTGGCAACCACTCAGTTTTCATATCTGCTGAACCGAAGAAAATCTTAACCCTCTCCGTGGATTTGGTATACGCGAATGAAATTCACTAATCCGATGATCCAAAGCATCTCGAATTCAGGTCCTCAAATTTATCGGGACGCTGACTCTTTGGCTCCACTCATGGAGACTTTCCGAGCCAATGCTCTCGAGTCTGGCGAGCGGTGCTCCGGCATCTGTGGTTTTGATGGGTTCATTGATACTTTTGTCCGATTGCAGTCTCCCGCCTCAATGGCGGAATTTGGTCCTAAAGTTGCGGCTGCAGCGGGAGTGGCAACCTCGTATCCGGCATATCACCTTGGAGAGAAATTTGGAGGGAACGGGCCTCTTCTCGCAGCCGCCCTTAATGACATCCATCAAGGAGCCATTGATATCACCTACATCGGAGGCATCGGTAAAGACGGGATTTTGCCGATTTTTCAGAATGCCCTCCGCTCCAAAACAAAGACCCTCTATTCACTTGCTTCGGCAGCAGTAACAACGTGCCTCGAATTCACCGATGGAAAAATCATGCTCAACGACATGGCTCCTTGCGCGGAAATTACATGGGATCGCATCTTGGAACATGTTGGGCTACCAACGCTCGATGAAGAGTTGAAAGCCGCCCGATTTATCGCTGCTGTGAATTGGGGCAAACTTCCCCATGCCGGACCGATTTGGAGCAGTCTCGCATCCCGTTTATCGGAACTTGGAATGCCTGCGAAATCCACCATTTTCTTCATGGATTTGGCCGAGTTTGAAACCCGCCCTCTCGCGGATCGCGAGGATCTGCTAGGTCGCTTGGATTCTATCACCCGCCAGTGCGAAACACTTCTAAGCTTCAATCTCAAGGAAGCCTGGCAAATGGCCGAGGTTTTTAGTGGAACGTTTCATGGACGCAAGGACGCCGACTCGGTTGCGGAGTTGGCAGAATTTCTTAAAAATCGAATTGTTGTAGATCGAATCATAGTTCACCCGAATGATGGGGCCGCCTGCTCGGGGAATAATGGTACTGTTTATGTGGCCGGTCCCTATTGTTCCTCGCCCCTCATCTCCACTGGAGCGGGAGACAATTTTGGAGCGGGATGCCTTGCTGGAGCTATTCGGGGATTTGATGATGCCAGCATTCTTCTTGCTGGGAACTGCGCCAGCGGCCATTTTGTCCGTTCTGGGCACACCCCCTCCTTCACCGAAATGATTCAACTTATGGATGCTTGGAGCAAAGGCTCTCTTGTCGAACGCTTGGCATGAAAATCCGAAACCTGTTTGTAATGATTTTGGCGTTCGCTGCAGAGGTTCAGGCCGCCCCGGTGCTTAATCCACTTTGTAGCGACCATGCCATGCTCCAGAATCACGCGCCTCCGACTTGGAGACCAGCCACAGCAAAGTCAGGTGAAAAAAATCCCGTTTTTCTGGGCGAACACTCGGTTCGAACTATTGCAGATTCTCAGGAACAATGGCGTGTCGAGTTCCCTCCTTCGACCGCAAATCAGAATGGGATTCAACTGGAGGTCTGCGGAGAAGAGGGCGAGCCCGTAAGGGTTTCCGACCTACTCTTCGGCGATGTATATCTACTCGGCGGGAAATCAAACAGACGCCATGCATTCAAAACGTATCCGATTTTAAAGGAGACGACGAAATCGATCGGTAATTCGGCATTGCGGATCACAATTGTGAACAACGAAGCTGCCCTTTCCATCTCCGCAAATAATCCAACAGAAGCCAGATCGCCATTTTTTCACCCGCTTTTTAAGGAGCCATGGCAGTCGGCTTGCAATCCATTAATTGATTGTTTTTCACCAATAGGTTACTGTTTTTTTGCAACCATTAGAAGTGGACTTCAGGTGCCTCTCGACCTCTTTTTATCGGCAGTTGGGAGCACAATGAATCTCGAATCGCTTTCTGACAAAATTTTACAATTTCGGGTATCCTTATAAAACATAAGATCAATTTATAAATTATAAAATACATAAAACAAAGTTATTATCATGAAAGTCAAAAAAACATTAATCACCCTCCTTGTTCTAGGTCATACCTTCCAACTCGCGGCCTCTCCAACAAATGAAACTCAGTTGATTGATATTCCAAAACCTGTTCATGAGTTGCCGCCTGATAATGAATTAGGAACTACCTACCAAATCCAAACGGTGGTTTTTTTGGGAAAGTTTGAAGCAACCA
>CAIWSO010000187.1 GCA_903915315.1 uncultured Spartobacteria bacterium
AGGCAATGAGTCCCCACTCAATTCGAAATCTCTTAATCACCAGCAACACAACAAGTCCCAGTATCACGCAGTAAAAGAAACGGAGTCCCGTTTTGAGAACAGGAAGTTCACCAGATAAAATGGCAAATCCGAGAAAGACAATCAGCACCGAGAGCATGGCTGCGACAACGAGATCCCAAAAAATTGCCCGCCTCACGAGGAGGACGGCAAGGACTGGCAATGGGGCGAGCGACAAGCTGAGCTGGTGGTTACTGAAAGAAAAAGCGAGAAGGAAAAAGGGAAGAAGCAACCATCCCAAACTCTCTGGGCGGCGAAGCCAGACATAGAGAGAGACGAGATAAAGCCCAATGAGAAGAGCATGTAGCGTGTAAACCTCCGTGATCGTCGCTTGCGACCACATCGAGAAGCTGAATGCAAAAAGCAAACCGATTGAGAGGGCCGCAGTCGATGTGAGGCCGCGCCAGCGGTTCAAGGCATCCCCAAGCATCCAGCGCGTCGAGCTCGAAAAGAGCATCGTTCCAACAGTCACGGCCAGCGCCCCGCAAACACTACTAAATAAATTGATCTCCCATGCGGCATTACCCAGCGGGAGCAATTGAAAAAACCAAACGAGCAAGGTCCACAGTGGATAGGCGGGGGGATGTGCGACTCCAAAATGTTGCGCGGCCACGATGAACTCGCCCGAATCCAAGAGAGTCACATTTGGCGCGACCGTCCAAAGATAGACAAAAAAAGCAACCAACCCCGTGGTCAGCCCGCAAATCCAATCCGCCTGACTCCAGATCCGCGACTTCATAAAACGCCACGCTTTTTCATCATCGCTTCCAGTCTGGGAATGATGGTTAGGTCTTCTTTGAGATTCACCAAAGGCGATAAGTCCTCAAAAATCTGGGCGATCTTTAATCTTCGTCCTTGGCGTAATAAAACCATGTCGATATCGGCCCAGTCGCGGTCACGGGATGCGAAAGCCTTATGAACGATCAAATCCTCTGGTGTGCATATTTTCAATTCGTGGCCTGGTGCTATGGGGCATTTTACCGAGCGTTTAATCGAAATCTCCTCAAACGGCAAAGCCCCCAAGGCAATATCCAGAGCGATTCCATCATGGCTCCATAACAGCAAAACTCGGTATTGAAGGGCGAATTCACGGCCGTTTTCCCGCCGGGGTTTGTATTCCGAGAGCAGTTGATCCACAAACTCCTCTTCATTTTCAAAGCCCGTTAGCAAAGACAAATCTGCATCTTGAGTGGCTCGAGGATCTCCCCAGGGCTGCACAGCAAGACCTCCAATAAAACAAAAATCCCAATTCCTGATTTCGCAGAAATGTTGCAAATCGAGGGCGGCTTTTAAAATTCCACTTAGATCGAGCTCGGTCGCCATTTTTTAAAATACATCTGTTGCTCAACCAACCCAGACTCTCGATCTGACTGGCCCATTTGCGCTAGCCAGCAATCGGCCATAAGCATCACATCATTGATTCTTTTTGCAGAATCTGCAGGTGTCAGGTTACGCAGTTCATCTCCTTTCATTCGATCCATTTCCTCCCCGGCGAACTTCCAATTTCGCACATAGGCCTGCATTTTATCCTTCTCGGTCATAGTTTGAGGGTATCGCTATTTGGAGTGCATTCCATCGATAAACGCCCGTTTCCAGTGATTAAAAAGCCTAAAGCTCCAAGCCATGAGGCGAATCCGTTGTATATGCAAACATTATACCACCAAGGCTCTCGGAACTCGAATGTGACTTCGTGGGTTCCATCCGTCTGGACGGCAGAAAAAGCCAA
>CAIWSO010000188.1 GCA_903915315.1 uncultured Spartobacteria bacterium
AAACAGGATCAGGATTTGAGGAAGAAAAATCAACACCCCGCCGACACCGGATATGATGCCTCCACAAATGAGGCTTTGGAGGACGGGCATATTTTCCAACAAGGGAGAAATAAAGCCTTGCGCCATTCCCGTGACGGTATCGATGAGATCCATGAGTGGCCCAGCCCAGGAATACAGGCTCTGGAACACGACATACATCACCACAAAGAAAATCAAAGTGCCCCAAACGCGATGCAGAAGAATGGCGTCGATGGACTCATGACTGCGAGCGACTGGGCCTGTTGTTGTGACCACTCCATCCAACAGTGACTCGAGGTGGCGGTAGTGCAGAACCGCTTCCGCCGAACCAGGGCTGAGGCCCAATCCACGAATATCTTGATGCGCGGCATCGACCATTTTCTTGAGGCAGATTTTGTCTGAGATCCCGCAGGTAAAAACGCTGTCGCTATCGAAAAGAACCCGCAAAGCCTCGGCTTGGGTGACGCCATCGCCACCAAGATCCTTCACTCCCGTTTGCAAAACCTGACAGCCTTTTGCGATACATTCCGGCCATTGGATTCGGGGCAAAAAGGCGGGGTTGGAAAGTGCGTTGGAAATAGCGGATTTTAAGTCATCCACTCCACGTCCGCGCGTGGCTACTGTTTCTACAACGGGAATGCCAAATTGCTTCGAGAGCAGAGCGGTGTCGATGTGGATGCCATTCCGCTTGGCTGCGTCGCATTGGTTGAGTGCCATGATCGCCGGTATGCCCAGTTCCGCGCACTGGGACGCCAGTAGCAGGTTCCGCTTGAGATTCGAGGCATCCACTACGAAGACCAGCAAATCCGGACGGCGAAGTCCATGGCGACCACCCAGAACGTCCATCACCACGCGTTCATCGCGGGATACCGCTGTCAGATTGTAACACCCAGGGAGGTCCAATAAATTCAAATCCTGATTAGCGATGCGCAGGAGACCGGATTTTTTTTCAACGGTCACACCGGGGTAGTTAGCGATGTGTTGGCGGAGTCCCGTGAGGCGGTTGAAGAGCGTAGATTTACCTGTGTTGGGATTTCCCACCAAGGCTACGAGGGGCGACGTATTGTCGGAAAGGGATGGTTTTTTGGAGTCCAACGTAGCCATGGTTGTGCGTTATTTGACTTGGATCAAGCGAGCTTCAGCGCGGCGGAGACTGATCTCCTGGCCGTCGATATCGACCGAGATTGGATCGCCCAGCGGAGCCAATCGTGTAACAGTGACGCGGCGTCCGGGGATGAAGCCCAAGGTCGCCATCCGTCCAGCACGGTTACAATCCGAGGAAATATCGATGATTTCGGCCGAGTCGCCTACTTGCAAGCCATCCAAGGTGCCGTTCATTGTTACTTCAGTCCCTTTTTTGAAGAAATGCTCATATGTAGCAAATCTTAGGTCATCCCCCAAAAAGGTCAATAAATGAGAATGCGTCTCAATATAAAAAGACGATTCACGGTTGACGAAGGGGGGAGGGGACTATAAAACGCCGTCTCCCTTTAGACCAAAAAAACACTACTTCATTAACAACATATCATGATTAAAATCGGCATCAACGGGTTCGGGCGCATTGGACGTATGGTCTTCCGCGCAGCGGTTAAAAATTTCAGCAACGACATTCAGGTGGTTGGGATCAACGATCTTCTCGAACCAGAATACCTTGC
>CAIWSO010000189.1 GCA_903915315.1 uncultured Spartobacteria bacterium
CTCATAAAGGTTCCGGTCTATGAGGTCGATATTTGTATAGGCGAGGTCAACGAGACGTCCACCGCGTACGACGGCGAGAAAGTTACTAATCTCCGAGAGTTGGTTGATATCATTTTTGGTCTCTTCAGCTAGGCCCTCGGCGACTTGGGCGGTGTTTGTCGAGAGGGTGCCTATTTCGTTGGCAACGACGGCGAACGTGCGACCCGCCTCTCCGGCTTTTGCAGCTTGGATTTGGGCGTTGAATGAGAGCAGACGGACGCGCATGTTGATCTCGTCGATCTTCCGAAGAGAGTTTTTCATCTTGCTCGAGATGCTCTTGGAGAGGTGGCGGATGCTGTCGATCCGTTTGTCGAATGAGTCGGTTTTGATATTGGCTGCGGCTTGAATTTGTAGGTTGGCCATAGGATTTAATGGTTGGCTGATAGGATGTGGGCTTTAGATTTTTTTTCGATAAAAGAACGATCCGCCGATCTGTTCGGGCTGAAATAGATCTTGATGGGATAATAGGGTTTCCGTTCCTCCAAGCATGAGGCGGCCATCTTTCAAGAGGATTTGTGCCAAGCGGGTGAAGAGATCGCGTTTGAAATGCTCTTCAAAATAGATGGCCACATTCCGGCAAAGTATAAGATCGAAAGAACCGAGGCTATTTAAGTTGTCCTGCAGGTTCTTGCGTTTAAAGGTGACCATCGAGCGCACATTTGATTTTAATGTCCACGTGTTTGAGAGGGTGGGCTCGAAGTAGTTATTCTTCCAGTATTCGGGGAGGCCGCGGGAGATTTCGAGTTGGCTGTAGCGTCCCATGGACGCCATTAAAAGGGTTCCGGGTGAAATGTCGAATGCGGTGATCTCGAATGAGGAGAGGTTCACGCCTTCGAGTTGGCCGTTGGCTTTAAGATTGTTCAGGAGGAGTGCGATTGAGTAGGGTTCTTGGCCGCTGGAACAAGCGGCGCTCAGGATCCGGATATGTGACTTTTGACCTTTGCGCAGGAGGCTTCCCAATTCGGGCAGGATGAATTTTTCAAGGGATTCCCAAGGTCGCGCATCCCGAAACCAGTAGGTCTCATGGGTGGTCATGGAGTCGATGATTTTGTCGCGCAGGCGACCCTCGCTATCGGCGTTGGCAAGGGCGATGAACTCCGGGATGTCACTGGCTCCGCTTTCGGAAATAATCGTGCCGAGACGAGCCTCGAAGAGGTAGCGTTTTTCCTCCCCGAGGTGGATGCAGCAAGATTCGGCCACATAACGGGAAAGCAGAGCTAAGTGACTTGGATTTTTTGAGAAATCAAACATTGGCCCTTGGTGATCGCCGACCTTTAAATTCTGAAGAGCTTGTTGATGCGAGGGGCTATCTCATGGAGCGGCAGGATCTCGTCGTGCAAATCCCTCTGGACTATTGCTTTTGGCATCCCGTAGACAGTCGATGTGGCGGCATCCTGTGCGATGCACCAACTCGAGCAGGCCGCCCTCAAACTCGCCACTCCGTCGGCGCCATCCGATCCCATTCCGGTGAGGATCACTGCAATGGCGCCTTGGAGGTTGCACTTTGCGGCTGAGTTGAAGAGCACATCCACCGAAGGGCGACAGGAATGGACTAATGGGGCGCTGGTGAGATGGACTTGGAATTTCCCAACGGCATTGCGTTGGACTTCCATGTGAAATCCACCCGGTGCGATGAGCGTATGACCTGGAGTCGCGATATCACCCTCCATAGCTTCACTGATCGTGAGATCCGAGGATCTGTCCAGTTGCATCGCCAGCGACTTCGTGAAACCTGCGGGCATGTGCTGCACAATCAGGATAGGAACTGGGATTTTTGCGGAAAGGATGGGAAAAATCTTGGAAAGTGCGAGCGGGCCGCCGGTCGAAACGCCGATGAGAAGCAATTCCGGAAAAGCGGGTGGCTGGAGACGTTTTGGCTTGAGGTAGGGGGTGGGTTCTGGCGCGCGTGGTGCCTCGATTATTGAAGAAGAAGCGGTAGTGGAAGAAGGCAACCTTGCTAGGGATACAGCCTTAGAGATATCGGCCTTGAGAGTTTCCGCCACCATTTCAAAGGAGGAACCCACCGGTTTAGGGATGAAATCAATCGCTCCATTGGACAGGCAGTTTATCGTGATTTCCGCGTCACGGCCTGTGGCCCCACTGACCATGATCACGGCCAATTTGGGATAGAGGACTTTGATTTTTTCGAGCACTTGGGGGCCGTTCATGCCATCCATGAAAACATCCAGCAGAACGAGGTCGAACTTCTCGGACTCAAGTTTTTTAAGGGCAGACTCGCCATTGGAGACGGCCACAGCTTCCGTTCCAAGCGCGCTGGAGGCGGCATCCGTAAGAATCTTACGATAGAGGGCCGAGTCGTCGACAACGAGAATGCGCATGGTCGGGAATAAGGTGGATTACAACTTGAACTTATTCACCAACAGGCCAAGCGAGCCTGCAAGGTGGCTGAGTTCCCCGGCGCTAGTTGTGATGCGTGAGGCACCCTTGGCGGATTCACCCGCGGTTTGGGAGACACCATGAATGTTGCGCGACACCTCATCCGCTCCCAACGAAGCATTTTTGACATTTTCAGATAGAGCCAGGGTTGAGGAGGTCACAATGTGGAGCGAACGGACGATTTCCGAGGTGGTGGCGGATTGTTCCTCCACGGCAGCAGCGATGCTCGAGGCGATCTGGCTAACCTGTTCAATCACGTCGGCGACATCATCGATCGCATTCATCGAATTCGCCGTGTTGTCTTGTATGAGTGTAACTTGACGGCGGATATCTTCGGTGGCTGCGGCGGATTGACGCGCGAGTTCCTTCACCTCGTTAGCGACGACGGCGAATCCGCGTCCGGCTTCACCGGCGCTGGCGGCTTCGATCGTGGCGTTGAGGGCGAGGAGGTTGGTTTGCTCCGCGATCTGGTTGATGAGTTCCACGATCTTGCCGATTTGGCGAGCGGATTCATCGAGTTTGATCATGAGGTCGCGTGTTTGGCGGGCCTGTGTATCAGCCTTGCGGGCGATTTCGGATTCTTGGGTGCAATTGCGTGCGACTTCCTGGATCGATGAGGACATCTCCTCGAGAGCGGCTGCCACGGTTGTGGAGGACTGGCTGATTTCGGTAGCGGAGACGGTCATGGACTTCGAGTTGATGGCCAGTTCCTCTCCGGCCGCGGCTACAGTGTGAGCTTGGACATTAGTTTGCTCAGCTCCGGCGGCTTGGGAGTTTGCAGTTTCGGTCAGAATCGCGGCGGATTCAGTGAGCGCCTCGGAGGTGTTTGTTATCTCTTGAACCATCTTACGAAGGTTCCCGATGCAGGTGTCCACCGAATTGGCAAGGACACCCAACTCGTCTTGGCGCTTAAGATTGACACCTCCCGTAAGATCACCTTCGGCAAGTTTTTGAACCTCGCGCGAGCAGGCGACGATCGGCCGGGAGACCGAGCGACCGATAAAGAAAGCGGCTACCAGAACGATAATAATCGCAGCAACGGCTATACCATAGACAAGCTCATGCACACGACTGAGCCCGAAAGTATTTCCGTGCACGCGATTGAGTAAATCCTGTTCGGTCACACTGACGGTCATGATCCAACCGAGGCCAGGATAACCTAGAGCTCCTAAGGATTTCGTGAATCCGCTGATCTGCCAGACATTTTTATCGGGACAAACCTCTCTCAGGAATCCCTCTTTGCCTTGAGCTGCTTGTTTGATGGATTCGGTGCCGAGTTCCTCTTTAGTCTTTTTGAGAACACCGGATTTGGTCCGGTTGAAATTCAAGGTGCCGGAGTGTGATGGTTCGAGAAAGGCAAGCAGAGTGCCTTGGCGGGTGGCCAGTGTGATTTCACCGGATTTGATGCCCCGTTTTTCTAGGGAGACGTATGAAGCTCGGATGATGTCTTCCACGAGTGTGAAATCCGCGAGATTTCTCCACACACCACGAAACTCGCCGCCATTTCCGAGAATGGGCGCGGAGTATCCGACTACAAGGGTTTCTGGGCCGAAAAGGGTGCTGGCGTCGCTATCAAGCGCGACATCGCTGACAACCGTTCCCGTGAGGACTTCACTCTTTGTGAACCGCCCGCCCTTGCAATCCTTAAACCAATCCGCATTTGAGAAATCCTTCCCGATCAGGAATGCCGTATCGAGCTTCGCGTTTTTGGCATCGACGGTATTGACGGCTACCACACGTCCGTCTTTATCCAGAACCATGCTGAGCGAGTAGATTCCGTAGAGGCGGACATAGTTGTTGATCGCTTCGATCAAGGTGGCTTTGACGCTTGGGTCATTCCAATTCGGAGCCTGCACGATCTGGTTGGTCGCAAAGGCTTGGACGTCACCATAGCGCTCGAAAAGATTCCGCTCGATAGTGTCCATGCAGTTCACACCGAGGGTGAGCACTTCCTCGGATGCCATTTTGGATATGGTGTTTGCTTCCTTGATGGCGAGTGCCACGAGCCCGAACAATGGGATCAGGCCGGCCATGGCCATGCTAAGGATGATTCGGGTAGAGAGGTTGATTTTCATTTTGGTTTTTTAATGAGTGAGAGTGGGTTGCCCTTTGATAGGAGGCAGTGGTTTGAGCAGTTGTGGTGTGCGGTTGGACTGTTGTTGAGAGTTTGCAGTGAGGAGGAAGTGCCCTTGTGCGAAGAGGGCTTGTTGATCTCCGCTGGGGTTGAGCATTTGCAAGATGGCATCCAAGTCGAGAACAAGGGAGAGTCGCTCCGCAAGGACGGCACTTCCGAGTAGCCCCCTCGCTTGAAGGGTTGTCGTGTCGATTTGGGAGTCCGCTAGGTCCAAGGAGTCCACAATGCGGGACGCAATGATGCCGATGCCGTCGAAGGGAGGTCGGGGCACAATGATAAAAAATTCCTTTTTGCGTTCGTTCGGTGGGCGGAGAGGCAGGATATCGGAAAGTTGGACCAGGCGGAGTGTGGCGTCGTGATTCTTGCGCAAGCACTCCATCGGGCCGATGCGTTCGATGTCGTCGGCGGAGATAGATTCCACTCGCATGACACGCGTGAGGTGGATGGCAAGGTATTCGCCGTCGCTTTCCTGAAAAATGAGGACGCGCTGGGTGTTGGCATCACTCAAGGCAACCTCGGCAGGTTTTGTCGAACCGAGAGCGAGATGTGAGGCCGTGATGCGACCTTGCACCATAGAACTCGGGTCCAAAATCATGGCTATCTCGCCTTGGCCTAGAATTGTTGCACCAGAGTAGAGGGGCGCAGATCGAAGGTGGCGACCTAAGGGTTTGACCACGATTTCCTCGTTACTGATGATTTCGTTGACGATGAGCCCATAGGAGAAGTGGTCTAATCTGAGGACGACAACGAAGGTTTCGTTTTTGACTGACTCCTTGTGAGGGTGACCGAGTATTTCCGAGAGGTCGATCACGGGTAGGAGTTGGCCCCTCAGATCGAGAACACGGGCGCCGCCCATCGTTTTGATGGGGCATTCCTCGCCGGGATGCACGATCTCGTCCACATTGATCTGCGGAAGCGCGTAGTTGATGCCATGGCATCCCACGATGATGGCGGGAACGATGGCGAGGGTGAGCGGGAGTCTAATAATGATGCGCGTGCCTTGGCCGAGGCGACTGTCGATCTCCACATGACCGCCGAGCATTTCGATGTTTGTTTTTACGACATCCATCCCGACGCCGCGTCCAGAGATGTCGCTCACTACGGCCGCTGTGGAGAATCCCGCCGCGAAGATGAGCTGGAGGGCATCGGTATCTGACATACGCGATGCTTGGTCGGTAGTGATGATGCCTTTTTCGATCGCCTTGGCTTTGAGGCGCTCCGGATCCATTCCGCCGCCGTCGTCGAGGACCTCGATTTGAACGCGACCGGCGAGGTGAGCGGCAGAAAGGCGCACCGTACCGAAGGTTTTCTTGCCCTTGGCCGCACGCGCCGAGGGAGACTCGATGCCATGGTCCACGCTATTGCGCACAAGGTGGGTGAGGGGATCCGATAAACCTTCCAACAATGTGCGATCGAGTTCCACATCGTCACCGAAAATTTCCAATTGGATTTCCTTATCCAGCTTTTGGCTGAGGTCGCGCACAATACGCGTGAACTTTCCAAAAAGCCCGCCGACCGGCTGCAGGCGCGCCCTCATGATGGTGTCTTGCAGGTTGGAGGTGACGGAGCTGATCTCTTGCACCACCGATTGCATCTCGGAGTTTTCGGCCCCCTGATCCGTGCGACCGGCGATGCGGAGGAGGCGGTTGCGCCCGAGCACCATTTCGCCAGCAAGATTCATCAGAGAGTCGAGTAGGCCTACGTTGATGCGAATGGTTTCTTCTGGCTTGCGGCGGGCCGAGGGCAGCGGCTTCGGATCTATGGGAGTGGAAGCGGGAGTCGAGTTGGCCGGGGGTTGACGGTCTTGGGTTGCAACAGTGGAGGCGGAGGGAACCAAAGTTCGCGAATCGGGTTCCACTGCTGGATTGGACGGGGTTGCGGCCACAACTTCAGTCTCTTGGCGGACAGGGCGCGATTTCACCCACTCTCCGAGCTTAGCGGAATCGAGATGCAGAATGTTTTCTTCCGCGAGGCCGGGTGCACCGCAGAGAATATAAGGCTCCAGTGTTGTCGCTAAAAACAAACGGAGAGTGATATCGGTATTTTTAAACCCGACGAGGCTCGTGTTCTCAGGCAGGGAAGGATGCGTCGAAATCACGGTTCCGATGGATGCCAACTCGGAGAGAAAATCCTCCAACGTCTGCCCTTGCGCTTCAATTTCGGCAGCGATGTTCGTCTGGATGATGTAGAAATTTTGCCCGTGCTTCAACCCTTCAACTAGGCTCTGTGGATCGAATTCGAAGTCGGCCATGGCCGCGTCGGGATAGGAATGCATCCCGGCACTTGAAGGCTTTGGATCGGCTGATTGGGTTGCCGTTGGGGGTGGCGATGGTAATGAAGTTGGCGTTGGCGTTGGCGTTGGCGTTGGCGTTGCAGCTGGCGGTTCCGCTATTCCGGATTTAATGTCTAGAATCAACTGCAGGCCGGAGATTTCGTCTGCACAGGGAACCTCACTCGCACGATCGGGTTGGGCGAGCATGAGGTTGAGCTTATCCGTTGAGGAGATGAGGAGGCCCACCATCGCCGGGTCGGCTTTGAGAATGCCATCGCGCAGGAGCGACATCACGCTTTCCATGACATGGGCCAGTTTAACGATCGGATCAAATCCAAATAAGCCCGCAGAGCCTTTGATACTGTGAACCGAGCGGAAGATACTATTCAGTGGGGAGCTATCGGCGGGATTCGATTCCAAGGTGATCAGATCTCTCTCCAGCGATTGAAGATGTTCGCTCGACTCTTGAACAAAGATGTCGAGCATTTCTTGATCAAGGTTCATCCGAAAGCCTCCTCAGTGTTACATTTGATCGTTCCCGAATGACCGGTAGAGGAGTTTTTAAGGATACCATTTGTGGTTTTGGTCATCATGCCCCGTTTTTTTTCGGTTCCGCTACAGAGACCAGATTGCTGATTTGCAAAACAGTGATGAGTCCAAAGTCGGAGCTGATGACACCTGCAATGAAGCGGGTGTCAAGACCACTGAGAGCCTCGGGCGGAGCTGGAAGCACTCGCGTGCCTGCAGGAAGGATGTCGCCAATCGAATCTACCAGCAGGCCGGTTGGGTCGGAGTCCGCCATGTCGTGATTTTCTGGCGGTTGCGGCAAGCGAGCGAGATCGTTAGCTGTTTTAAAAACGATGCACCGGTTTTGTGGGAGGGTTGGCGAAGACGGGTGACCGAGACGGTCTTCAAGGTCAAAAGCCGTTAAAATCTGCCCCCGTAGGTGCACAACGCCGCGCACATAGGATGCCGCCATGCTCACGGGAGTGACGATCGGGCTCCGAAGCACTTCTTTGACCCAAAGGAGATCGCAGGCGTAATGCCGACCGCAGGATTTGAACTCGAGTAATTGAGAATCCCTAGGCGCAACGAGAGTGGTAGCGAGGCTCTGAGTCATGAGATTGCGTTCGAATGAAAACTTTGCGGGGTTTCCACTGCCGCCCAAAAGGAAAAGGTATTTGATGCCCCCAAATTGATGAAGGGAATGGGGAGATTTTTTAGCTTAGTGCTTTTGATGATTGTGGAAAAGACCATCATCAGATTCGGAAGGTCGAGCGCGTCGTTCCCAAAACCACGCAACTTTCTACAAAGTTTTTTGCATTTACCGACGATCAAAGTAGCGATCCGCGAAATGAGGTTAGGGAGAGCGCCAACTTCCGTAGACTGAATAACGTATATGCCCCAGCTAATGAGCTTCAAATTACTGCACTTAGCTGGAAAAGTTTTCATCTTTTGAATAACGGCAAACAGACATTTTTAAGTACCTCTTCTCGTGCTGTCAAACTTTGAAAAAAACGGTGACGAAGCGTCCTGTTTTTTTAGCTGCGTCCGTTGACAAAAAATGTCTTCACTTGTCCGAGGCCCTTGCACTCGACCATGCCGCGTTCTTCTAGATTAAACTGGGAATTAAGTTCGGCCATTGTTTGTTCCGAAATGTGGATTTTTCCAGGAAGCCCTGAGGACTCCATGCGGCTGGCCACATTCACGGTGTCGCCCCAGATGTCATAGGTGAACTTGATCTTGCCGATGACGCCGGCGACAACGGGCCCAGAATGAATGCCGATGCGCATGGCCAAGTCGATGTCCCTATTTTTGTTGA
>CAIWSO010000190.1 GCA_903915315.1 uncultured Spartobacteria bacterium
AACGGATCAAGTCGCAGATATCCTTAGGCCACCACCCCTCTTTCCCAGAGGTTTGAAGGTGGTGAGGGGGTCTTCTAGGGAGAGATTATTGATGCTCGTCCTGCTTGTTGTGGATTGTGGTATATGGATCGGTATGTATTTGGGGATCACTGAGTTCACTGGGGAGTTTAATCGCTATGAATGGGCCGACCTTATACTCCCGCTGTTGATTTCCGTGTTCACCCTGAGCTTGATCGGGGCCTATGACCCTCGATCTGAGATGAAATCGTTGGGGTATTCGAGCGAGCACCTGATCGCGTGTCTGATTTCCTTTCTGGCAGCGGCATTCGCGGTTTATATTGTGGCCTCGTTTGGCGGTAAGATCGCCTCCAGTCGTGCGATTTTCGGATTTTCCTTTTTGGGATTTTCCATTCTCACCCTTTTGCAGAGGAGGTTTTTGTATTCCACGGCCATGGGATCGAGGTCGAGTCGTCGCCTGCTCGTGATCAGCGATCCTGAATCTGCGGAGAGGTTTTACAAAAATTACACATCCAACAAGCTCAGACACAAATTGCACTTTTTTGCGACTTGTGAATCGGCATTGGGCACGCATGTCGCCGGCCCAGGGACACCGGTCTTTGAGTCGCTCGCCTCGGACGTGCTGAAAACCTTGGAAAATAACATCCACCTTGAACACGAAGGTATCCTTTTGGCGTGCTCCACAGAAAGTATCCAAAATGAAATCCTGACATCGCTAGTGGCTGTTCATTTTCAGGAACTTCCGGTTTATACCATGCACTCGTTTTTTGAGGCATATTGGCAGAAAATGCCGCCCGACTTGTTGAGCCGGACATGGCCATTGGAGTCGGGGTTTCAACTTGTGCAGCATTCCGCCTTTGCCTCGCTCAAGCGGGTATTTGATTTATTTCTCTCTGCGCTCACGCTTCTGGTTCTTTCCCCTGTGATGGCACTCGTGGCTTTATTGATCAAACTCGAGCGCAGGGGGCCGGTCATTTTCAGCCAGACACGAGTCGGGCAGCATGGAAGCCTCTTCACGCTTTACAAATTCCGAACTATGGATGTCGGAAGTGAATTTAAAGGACTCTACACAGTCGAGGGTGATCCACGTGTGACTAGGCTTGGAAGCTGGTTGCGTGTTTCCCGGCTCGACGAGTTGCCTCAGCTCTGGAACGTGCTGCGCGGTGAAATGAGTCTTATCGGGCCACGTGCGGAGTGGATCAAATGTGTCGAGCGTTACGAGGTTGCCATACCCTACTACCACTTCCGCCATTTGGTGAGACCGGGAATCACGGGGTGGGCCCAGGTCAACTACCCTTATGGAGCCAGCATTGAGGATACCATGGAGAAACTTATGTATGACCTTTACTACATTCGGCATTTTTCCTTGGTATTGGATGCCACCGTGGTTCTGAAAACATTGCATGTGATGTTTTTTGGTAAAGGGAGGTAAGGCGGTCGCACGTCTTGGAGATCCTACGTGAATAGATTAACTTCCGACGCTGTTCATGACCAAGCCGCAAAGAGCCAACCATGGCTGATCATTGGCTCCATCCTTCTAGCTTGGTGGCTCTCGATCCGACTGCTTTGGAACGACTGGGAGATTGATTCGCAATACAGTTATGGGTTTTTGGTTCCTATTCTGTGCATGGCGCTTTTCCAGATGCGTTGGAAAGATCGTCCCGACCCAGTGCCCCAAGGCGAAAAAGGATCGATCGTATTGTTGGCTGCTTTTGGTTGTGGCCTTGCCTTATTGACTTTGTTTTTTGAGGCCAATCCCGAGTGGCGTGTCCTTGGCTTACTCGGCGCTTTTTGTGCAATCGGCTTCACTCTCACTTTACTTAGATGGATAGGTGGGCCGGCCTGGGTACGACACTTCCTCTTTCCAGTTGTTTTTTTTCTGATTGCCGTTCCATGGCCTCGAAATGCCGAAAATGCGATCATGGGCTGGCTGATGCAAAAAAACACGATTGCTGTCTTGGAGGTGTTGCATTGGTGGGGGGTCGAGGCGATCCGGCAGGGCAATCTGATTACGCTTCGCACTGGTACGATTGGAGTCGAGGAGGCGTGCAGTGGAGTTCGTTCGCTCCAGAGCGGCATTATGGCGGCTTTTTTCTTGGGAGAGGTTTTTCGGTTTGGGTTTTTTTCCAGAGGCGTACTTGTTTTTGCGGCCTTCTCGCTCGCCCTCATGGGGAATTTTCTCAGGGCATCCGGGCTGTCAATTGTGGCTTCGGCTCAAGGGGTGGCGGCTATTGAAAAATGGCATGACCTCGCCGGCTATCTGATACTAGCGCTGACGCTAGGTGGACTGTGGACGTTAGCGCTTTCCTACCAGCGCAAACGCACTGCCCGTCAGGGGCAGCGCCTCGAAACGGTTGCCCCAAATTCGCTTGTCTTATCCCCCCGAGTTCAAAGATTCGGGTTGTGCTGGCTCGCTTTTGGAATCATTTCACTGGTTGGAACGGAGGCATGGTATCGAATGCACGAGGTTCGTTCTGCTGAACCGGTATCCTGGACGGTTACTCCCGGTACACAAGGGGCCAAAGAGCAAGCGATCCCGGACCGCACTAGGCGGATGCTCTTTTTTCCCGAGGGATTCTCGGAATGTTTTACCGATGCCAAACAACATGTGTGGCAGTTTTTCTATTTTCGTTGGCCTGCGGGGAGGTCGGCGATCCAGGCGGTGAGCATTCACGACCCGCAGACTTGTCTCTCCAGCATCGGGATGGTTTTGGTGAGGCGACTTGAATCTCGTGTGATAGAAGTGGCTGGAATCCCAATTCCCTTTCGACTTTTTCTTTTCAGAGATCGAGGTCGATATGTTTTGGTTTTCCACGCGATTATTGCT
>CAIWSO010000191.1 GCA_903915315.1 uncultured Spartobacteria bacterium
ATGAAATAAAATGTTACCTGCCCCGAATGTTTTTCCTTTAACAGGTTTAATCTTCATTTGAACGCCATTCCACTTTCATTTCCTGCGCTACGAAGCGGGAGAACGCCGCGATGTTGCCACGCGTGGAAGCCTCCTCCAGTGCCGCCATGTATTCGGCTCGTCGGCTCACGCGAATGACCGTCCATCCGTAGCCCCCGGATGCCAGCATGGCATTCATCAAAAACCGTCCGAGACGACCATTACCGTCCTGATACGGGTGAATGAAAACAAAAACAAAATGACCCAGCACGGCACGTACGCCCGGATGCTCCTCGCCAGCCAAGGCCACAAAGAGCGCCTCCATCGCATCAGGCACGGCTTCGCGCGGCGGAGGCACATGCAGCGAGTGGCGGATGAATACCGGCCTCTCCCGATAACCGGCGAGAGAGTAAGCCGGGATTGTTCCGGCATCCACATAAGGCTGATGAAGTTTCGCATACCAAGTTTGCAGATCCCTCTCGACGACCTGTCCCGGGCGCTCCCCATCGAAAATTCGACCGATGCTCCCCATCACGGCTTGGTGCGCAAGGAAGTAACCTTTCGCAGCCATGGCATCATGTTGCAGTCGGCCTTCAGGCGTGTCTTGAGAGAAGCCTCCACTCCGGATTCTTTCGATTAACTCGGGCGTGACGGCGTAGCCTTCGATCGAAAGGGAATGGTAGGCGTCATTCTTATAAATATCGCCAGCTTGACGAAGGTAAGCTTCTTTAGCCGTAACGATGCAGTTGAAAAAAGGCCGCCGATTGGGAAGTGATTGTTGAATGAAAGAAAAAACACAATCCACGGGCCCAAACCCGCTTCACCAATCGGTGGCGCAGAAATTGAAGTTCAAAGTTGGCACAAAATCAATAGCGGTTGATTTCACCGATCAGCGCATCAGCGCCCATGCAGGAACAGCCACATTTTGGGGTTGGTTGCATTTGAGCGGATTCCTTGAGGTTCTGGAAAAAGCGCTGCCGCACCAGATGCCATTGTCGAATAATCATCTCACGCCATTGGAAAAAGCGGTTGGGTTTTTGCAAGGCATCCTGTGTGAGGCGCGTAAGCTTACCCATGTGGCTTACCTGCGACGCGACCCCTTGATGCCGCAATTGCTCGGCGTTCGGCGCATACCAAGCCAATCCACCTTGTCGCGTTTTTTCAATTCCTTTGGAGGACTGGCAGCCAACGCAACGTGTTTCCGTGCGCTTTGGAACTCCACAATGAAAAGGTTGCCGAGTCGTCGTGAGGGCTACACGTTGGATTTGGATTCCACCAAGCTCCTGCACGAGGATGGCAACCAAGAGGGAGTCAAAAGTGGCTTCACTCGGCAAGGAATCAAACCCTGTCTGCATCCGCTTCTGGGCATCTTGGCGGAGGTTCGCATGGTGGCTTCCTTTTGGCTGCGGGCGGGCAACGCCTCCTGCGCGAACAATGTGATCTCCTTTGTCCACGACTTGATAGCCAACCTTCCCATCCATATCCGCTTGCGCGGGGTGCGGGCCGATTCGGGGTTTTGCGTGCCCGAATTGTTGGAGTTTTTTGAATCCCGCAGGCTGCCGTATGTGGTGGTGGCCAGGCTTCAGGAGAAAATTCAAACCTTGCTGCGCTCCGATTTGAAGTGGAAACCCACCGAAGTGTCCGGCATGGAAGTGGCCGAGAGCGTTTATCAAGCTGCCGGGTGGAAACGCGCGCGCCGCCTGATCTTGATTCGCCACCGCAAGGATCAAAAGGGACGCCGCACGGGCGGGAAGGAACTTTTCGATCTGCCGGAATACCTCTTTCAGGCCTTGGTCACGAGCTGGCCTCTGGAAAAGGATGCCCTGTGGGTATGGCGTTATTACAACAAACGCGCCGACTGCGAGAATGTGATCAAGGAACTCCAGCACGGCTTTGGAATCTCCGGACTGATCTGCGAACGCTTCCACGCCACCGAGGCCGCCTTGTCCTTGGCTGTGGTTGCCTACAACCTCACCGTACTCTTCCAGCGCGCGTTGGGCTGGCAGACCAAAGTCACGATTCAGTCCCTGCGGTATTGGATCTTTGTCACGGGCGGACTCATCTCCAGCCCCCAAGGCCAGACAACGATCAAGTTCGCCGTTCCTGAACGAGAGCGATCCTGGTGGAAACGACTCTGGGAGAAAATCCTCTCCCCGTTTCCTAACTGCAATGCAGTAGAAAATCGACCCGCTTTTGCATGAAAATTCGACTCATTTTTAATGTCCTACTGCATGGTTACGGCTTAGCCCCAAATCCAGCGATCGAAAGTGTCTGACTAGGAGGAATCGGCGGGTGATCTATGAGAACGAACTCCTTTCCAACTAGTGTCTCTAATCCATTATGCAATATTTCCAGCCAATCCAGGTGCCCGCCGTTGGCTTTGATGGTTG
>CAIWSO010000192.1 GCA_903915315.1 uncultured Spartobacteria bacterium
CATTGCAGTTGGCAGTGGAAAAGGTGGGGTGGGGATATCCACGGTGGCGGCGAATCTTGCTTTAGCTCTTGCGCAATCCGGCGCACGAACGGGATTGTGCGATTGTGATATCTACGGACCTAGCGTGGCGATCATGTTCGGTGGGAGTGAGCGCCCGACAGCGGATGATGAGAATCGCATCATTCCGATCGAGCGTTATGGGGTTTCGCTGATGTCGATGGGATTTTTGCTCGATGATGGTTCTCCAGCGGTCCTTCGCGGGCCGATGGTGACCCGCTACACGCAGCAATTTTTGCGTCAGGTGGCTTGGGGGAATCTCGATTACCTCATTCTCGACCTTCCGCCCGGCACGGGAGATATCCAGTTGACGATCGTGCAGACCGTGGCCCTGTCTGGAGCGGTGATTGTGACGACACCGCAGGAGGTCGCGCTTATCGACGCGCGCAAGGCCTCCGCCATGTTCGCAAAAACGAATGTTCCGGTGCTCGGAATCGTCGAGAACATGAGCTACTTCCTGTGTCCCGGCGATGGCAAGCGCTACGATATTTTTGGCACAGGCGGGGGGGCAAGGGAGGCGGCCAGACTCGAGGTTCCGTTGCTCGGCGAAGTTCCTATCGAGCCGCTTGTTCGTGAGGCGGGTGATACTGGACGACCCGCTGTAGCTGCGCATCCCGAAAGTGCGGCGGCTAGCGTCTTTGAATCCATCGCTCAAAAAGTCCGCCAGGTTTTGCCCTAACTCGTGAACGGCGCACAGGTCAGGGTCGCGCTGTGGTTTTTTCGTTTGGTTGACGCGCGACTTTGGAAGCGTTGCGGTCGATTTTTTCTGTGAGGGCAGCGTTGTTTGTCTCGAGCTGAAGTGCTTTCTGCCAGTAATGGAGGGCGTCGGCCGTTCTGCCTAGCTTTTCATGGGCATCGCCGATGTGCTCGAAAACCACAGGATCGGGTTTTTTCATCGCTTCGGCGGCCCGCATGAGTTCAGTGAGGGCTTTGGAAAATTTCCCTTGGCGAAGCCAAACCCAGCCGAGGCTATCCATGTAGGCGCCGTTGGAGGGATCAAGGTGGATGGCTTGCAAGATGAGGCGCTCGGCCTCGGCAAGATTCTCATTACGGTCGGCCCACATATAGCCAAGATAGTTGCACGCTTCCGCTGAATTCAGGGGGTCCAAAGCGATCGCTCTCTTAAGCAACTCAGCGGCCTTCACGGTATCCCCAGCCTTTTCGGCTGCGCTTCCGTAGCTGATAAAAAAGGCGGCATCGAGAATTTCCGGGCTGGAGATGGAAGCCTCGACGAGAGTTCTTTCAAAAGTGAGAAGCGCTGCGGCATGGTCCTGCTTATGGCTCAATGCCACCGCACGCAGGAGAGTGAAGCCGATCAAGAAGGGGAATTTCTTTTCGCCTTCGATCGAAAATTGGAGAGCGGTTTCATAATCTCCGGCACGAAATGCGGTGTGGATGATTTCCTCCTGACGGCGTGGTTCAACGGGGGCGAGAAGGATAGCCTGCCTCATGTTATTTATGGCAGCGGCGGGATTTCCTAGATCCAGCTGGATGCGCGCGAGTTGGTCGTAAGCGGCGAGATGGAGAGGGTTGTCCTTGATAATCTCTTCGAGGATTTTCGCGGCTTCGGCATGATCTCCCTCCTGAATGAGGCAATCGGTCAGCTTTTCTCGGATTCCGGGTAGACGGTTATTTGTGGAGAGGGCTTTGCGGTAGAGTTCCTTTGCCGGACCTGTTTGTTTGCAAAGCACGTAGTAGTCTGCGGTTTTTGCGATGGCATCCGGATTTCCGCAGGTCAACTTTGCGGCCTTGTCTACGAGTGAGGTGATTTGATCAAGCTTGGAAGCGCTCGATTTCCCATTCGCACGTGAGGAGTCGCGTATGCGAATATCTGCGATTCCAAGCCAGTAAAGGTAGTCTGAATTTTCGTGGCGGGATGCTTTTTGGAGGAGGGATTCGATTTTTTGGTTTTGGCCGGTGGAGCGGTAAACCTCCCACAGCGTTTCGTAGATCGAGGGCGAGTTAGGGTTCCGCTCGAGAGCATGCAGGGCGAACTTTTCAGCGAGTGACGGTTTTTGAAGTTGGCGCAGGTAAATTCCGGCAAGAGCGAGAGTGGGGGCATCCTCATCTGGGGCGGCTTTGGCCGCATCTTTCAGAATCGATAATGCCTCGGCGGTGTCACCACCACGGAGAAGGTATTCGGCGACCTCGACGGACAAAGAAGTGAATCCGGGGTCCCATTTCAAAACCTCCCGCTTGCTTGCCAGTGCCTTCTCTGGGCCGTCGGTTTCCTCGTCTAGGAGAGCCTGCAAGTAATTGGCTTGGGCGCGGGCCATTTTCTCCGATCCCTCGGAAATCTGGAGCGGTTTGGGATAGGAAAACTCCTCGGGAATCGTCCAGTCGCTTTCCGTCGCGCGGGCGGACCAAGTGAGAATCGCGGAGCACAAAATTCCCGCAAGGGAGGCCCATACTTTCACCGGATACTGCGATCCCGCTGCGAGGTTCATTTTCTCGAATGTAAACGAAATGC
>CAIWSO010000193.1 GCA_903915315.1 uncultured Spartobacteria bacterium
TAAATGAGGTGCATGGCTGCCGCCTATTCATTCAGGGATTTTGCATCTCCAAAAAATTCTTCAGCAGCTGCTTGCCGTGTTGGGTGAGGATGGATTCGGGGTGGAATTGGACGCCGTAGACGGGCAATTCGCGGTGGGCGAGGCCCATGATTTCGCCTTCGGCGGTTTCGGCGGTGATTTTGAGGCAGGCCGGGAGGGTTTCGCGTTTGACGATGAGGGAGTGGTAGCGGGTGGCTTCGAAGGGGCTGGGGAGACCGGTGAAGACATTCTCGCCGGTGTGCAGGATGGGCGAGGTTTTGCCGTGCATGAGGCGGGGGGCCCGGATGACGTCGCCTCCGTAAACTTGACCGATGCTTTGATGGCCGAGGCACACGCCGAAGATGGGAATTTTCCCGCCGAAATGCCGAATCACATCGCAACTGATACCCGCATCGGAGGGAGTGCAGGGACCGGGTGAAACGACGATTTTTTCGGGAGCGAGCTTCTCGATGTCGGCAATGGAGATCTCGTCGTTGCGCTTCACAAGGAGCTCCGCACCAAGTTCGCCGAAGTATTGAACGAGGTTGTAGGTGAACGAATCGTAGTTATCGATGACGAGGATCATGCGAGCGAGAAGCGGGATTGACCACAGAGGACACAGAGAGCACAGAGGAAGTTCTTAAAGGCTGAAGTCATTTTGGAGTTTAGCGACAAACGGGGGCTTCGCGTTTGAACCTTGCCTAAACTCGGCCGAGCGGAGCGAATCAAATTGCTTGGAAGGGCGCGGTTAATCCCGACTTGCTGGGATCGGTGTGGAAAAAATGGAAACGGCGTGAGCTTGCTTGAAGAGGTTATCATTTTGCCCCACCTCATTTGCGGAGCGAGTGCAACCAAGCCATCTGATCCTCCTCTGTGCTCTCTGTGTCCTTTGACTCGCTCGCTCCCGCTCGTCTCACCCCTTCGGGGCCAACCTTCGGTTGCTCTACCTCTCGCCTGCCCCGTCGCTCGGTTGTGGTGAAAATGCTTCTTCATTTTGTTTTTCTCGCGCGGTCGATGGCGCGCATGCCGGCCATGGCTTTGTTGACGGTCTCTTGGTATTCGCCTTCGGGAGTCGAGTCGGCGACGACGCCGCCGCCAGATTGGACATACGCTTTGCCGTCCTTGAGCAACACGGTGCGCAAGGCGATGCAGGAGTCGTGGTTGCCGTCGAAGCCGAAGTAACCGACGGCGCCGGAGTAGGAGCAGCGTTTGCTTTTTTCGAGTTCGTTGAGGATTTGCATCGCGCGGACCTTGGGAGCACCGGAGACGGTTCCAGCCGGGAACGTGGCCCGCATGACATCAAAGGCCGAGCGTCCGCCGGCAAGTTGACCGGAGACGTGGGTGACAATGTGCATCACGTGGCTATAGCGCTCAATGGTCATGAAGTCGCTGACCTTCACGCTTCCGTATTCGGCGATGCGACCGACATCGTTGCGGGCGAGATCCACGAGCATGAGGTGCTCGGCGCGCTCCTTGGGATCGGCCATGAGGTCAGCGGCATTCGCATCATCTTCTTCCGGTGTGGCTCCACGGCGACGTGTGCCGGCGATCGGACGGATCTCAACAAGGTCGCCGGTGAGGCGGACGTGGACTTCCGGCGAACTGCCCACGAGCGAGTAACCACCCGGACAGCGGAGGCAGAACATGTAGGGCGAGGGATTCACAAAGCGCAGGGCGCGGTAGAGATCAAGTGCGTCGTCGTGAAATTCCGTTTCGAACCGCTGCGCGAGCACGATCTGGAAAATGTCGCCCGAGCGGATGTATTCATGGGCCTTGTGGACCATGGCGTGGTATTCCTCGCGGGTGGTATTCGAGGTCGAAGGCGCGGCGGCGGGGGTGGATTCCGTGAAAATGGGCTCGAAGGCGATCGGCTTAGCTAGTGACTCGAGCACACTGCGAATCCGTTCGCAGGCGGCATCGTAGGCGGCAACGGGATTTTCTTTGTCCGGAAACGCATTGACCACAATCCGAATCCGGCGGCGGCGGTGGTCGAAGGCGATGACCACTTCCGTGACCATGAAAAACATGTCCGGTATACCAAGTTCGTCCTTCGGCGGGGCGGAGATAGTGGGTTCGAACCAACGGATGCAATCGTAGCTCAGATA
>CAIWSO010000194.1 GCA_903915315.1 uncultured Spartobacteria bacterium
ATTCAGTCTCCCAGCTTGGATTGCCGTCAGGATGGCTTGAAAATTGGACCCCTTACCGGATCCCAGAATGGCTATTGGAAGTGGAGACATCACGAATGATCATGCACGTCAAAAGCGCGGCAGGGGAGTTTTAAGTTTTAACTTGTGCCGCATTCGTGGAACGTTGGGTTTTTCGATGAACATTCCATCTCGCATTGCTTCTTTGCATAAGAAAGTGGATCTCGCATTGGGGCGTTGGTTGCCTGATCCCACGACGGCGACGATCCATCGCGCGATGCATTATAGTCTTTTTGCCGGAGGGAAGCGGATGAGGCCGGTGCTTTGTCTCGCCGCGGCGGAGGCTTGTGGCGGGCGTTGGCAGGAGGCTTTGCCTGCCGCTTGTGCGGTTGAGTGCATTCACACGTATTCACTCATTCACGATGATCTGCCGTGCATGGATGATGATGATTTTCGGCGGGGGCGGCCAACCTCGCACAAAGTTTTTGGTGAGGGTGTGGCTGTGCTGGCGGGCGATGCGCTGTTGACGGTGGCCTTTGAAATCCTCGCTCGAACGAAGGGGACGTCCCGCTATCGCACTCAGGCGTTTTTTTTGGATCTCGCGAAAGCGGCGGGCAGTGCCTACCTCATCGGGGGCCAAGTGGCCGATCTGGAAGCGGAGAATAAAAAAACGAGCCTGCGCGAGTTGATGAATATTCATCGGGGTAAAACCTCCGCGATGATTGCGGTGAGTCTCCGGTTGGGGGCGATGTCCGCGAATGCAACCGCACGCGATCTCAAGGCTCTCACTGAGTTCGGAGAAAACCTCGGCATTGCCTTCCAGGTGATCGACGACATTTTGGACGTGACCCAGAGCAGCGAAAAGCTAGGGAAAAGCGCCGGTAAGGATGTGGCCTCCGGCAAGGCGACATTTCCGTCCGTTCTGGGAATGGAAAAATCCGTCCGCGAAGCGGCGAAGTTCACCGCCAGCGCCCGCAAAGCTCTCAAGCCCCTTGGCGAGCGTGGGGCCTTCCTCGCTGGCTTGGCCGACCACCTTCTTAATCGTGAAAACTGACCGCAGTCGTTTGATTTTTTTTGGCACCTTTTTTGGGGCGACGGTTTTTACGATTGGCGTTTGTTGGTTCGCGTGGGTGTTTTTGCTGGTTCCAATGAGCAGCGCCGTGAAGACCGGCAATCGATTGAAGGAGGCGTTTCAAAGCGAACTCGGCATCACTCCGCGCATCTTGGCAAATGCCGGCGCCATTTTTTCCCAGCACGCCGAGGGGGATTCGTTTGTCGTCGCGGAGAGAACGATGTCAGTCGAGGGAAGATTGGATGGTCAGCCTCCGGGTTGGACCACGATGACATTGAAGGCGGAATTCCGCGTTCAGGTCGGGATATTCAACCGCGAGACATTTCAGATCAATGTCCGCAGGGGCGGGGAGGAGGCCGAGGTGGATTTGCCTAGGATCAAAATCGTCTTGCTCGAGATGGTCGGATTTCCAGTAGTCGATCCGGTTGGGATTTCATGGGACTCGTTGCCCGAGCGAGGGAAGGAAAAAGGGATTCTGGTTTTGCAGCGTGCTGCCAAGAGGCAGGCCGTTGATAGCGGGCTCATGACCGAGGCGGAGGGAGCATTGGAGTCGAGGATAGCGTCGATTGCTCGGAATGCCGTGTGTCGGGTGGTTTTTGTTTCGAAACTCGCGGAGCCATAACGTATTGTTTATCAGTAGATGGGGGCAAGTAATCGGTCCTGCTCGCCAAGTGTGACTTGCGCCAGTGGGGAGGAGTGCGTAGTTTTGTGGCTTGATGCGACGTTGGTTATTTTGGATTTGCCTTCTTCTTTTTGTGACGGGACTGGTGGCAGTGCCGGGGGGGGATCGTGCCAACGTGCGGGTGGCAGATGGGTTTGATCATCCCGTCGGAAAACCGAACGCTGAAGGCTACTATATGGCTCGGGGTTTTCTTTCGTATCATCCTGGGGAGGATTGGAATGGAGTGAAGGGTGGGAATAGCGATCTGGGGGCTCCCGTTTACTCTATCGGGGATGGTTATGTGACTTTCGCCACGGATGCGCGGATGGGGTGGGGGAACGTGGTGCTTGTGCGTCATGCTTATGTTGAGAATGGCAAAACGCAGTTCGCCGATTCCATGTATGCTCATCTCAACACGATATTGGTCAAAAAGGGGCAGGCGGTTTCACGTGGTCAGCAGATAGGAACGATCGGGACAAACCGTGGGATGTATAAGGCGCATTTGCATTTCGAGATACGCAAAAACCTTTATATAGGCATTAATCGCTCGGCCTTCGCGAAGGATTTTTCCAACTACTTTCGGCCTGGTCAATTTATCGCGCAGCGTCGGCGTTTACCTTCGGGGGGCCAAGTGGCGTCGATTCCCATTAACAGCTACAAAACCGACAGCGAAGGGATGGAGTATCCTGCCGCAGCCAACGCACTCAACAGCCGAACCCAAGGTGACAAGTCGTCGACCAAAGGGAAATTTCGCGTGAATCGGTTTGGGGATATCGGGTATTAGGTTTGGGGATCACCGTATGGAACTTCCGACCGATCCCCTTTTTCTCATTGCCGGCAGTGGCGAGTATCCTCGCTTGGTGATCGAGGGGGCGCGCAAGGCGGGCGTGACTCGCATTGCCATGGCTGTGTTCGAGGGCGAGACGGATCCAGCCCTCGCCGCGATGGTGGATGACTCATTCCCGATGCGTGTCGGACAACTTGGCAAACTCTTGGAGGCCGCTCGCCAATCTGGAGCGACCCGCGCGCTCATGGCTGGGCAAATCGCCCCCTCACATCTTTTCAACCTCCGTCCCGATTTCAAGGCGCTGGTGCTTTTAGCGAAGCTCAAGGAGAGGAATGCCGAGTCCCTCTTTGGCGCGGTCGGGAGCGAAATGACAAAGGTCGGGGTGAGCCTCATTTCAGCTACGACGTTTCTCGATGACCACCTCGCCACGCCGGGCCTCATCGCCGGGCCACGCCTGAAGCCGCGCCACGTTGAAGATCTCGACTACGGCTTTCGCATCGCCAAGGAAACGAGCCGCCTCGATATCGGCCAGACAGTCGTGGTCAAAAATGGCACCGTGCTCGCCGTGGAGGCTTTTGAGGGAACGAACGAAGCGATTCGCCGTGGAGGCAAGCTGGGCAAGGGGGCGGCGACCCTCGTGAAAGTATCCAAACCCGGTCAAGACATGAGATTCGATGTCCCTGTCGTGGGAACCAAAACCCTCGAAGTGGCCGCGGAGGCGGGAATCCGCGTCATCGGCGTCGAAGCGGGATCGACCATCCTGCTCAATCGCCCGAAAGTTTGCGCTCTCGCCGAGTCACTCGCTATAACCATTTACGGAAAATGAAAACCATTCGCACAGGAGTCGTCGGGGTCGGGCACATGGGTGCCAACCATGCCCGCATTTACAGTGAGCTTCCATCCAGTCGTCTCACGGCCGTTTACGATCAAAATCCGGAGGCG
>CAIWSO010000195.1 GCA_903915315.1 uncultured Spartobacteria bacterium
CCGATGCGCTGGAGATCAAACTCACCGATGCGGGCGCACAGGATGGCAATCTCACCTTCTTCAGCATAAAACCGCTGGAAGCCAAGGGAGCCAAAAATTGCAAAATCGTTTCGGTCGAATCCGCCGGAGAAAATCTCTGGAAGGTCAACTTGAGCGGCCGCCAATGGGGCAAGTCCCAGTCGGTCTCACTCGTGATCAAGTAACCTCTCGCAGCACCGCATTTTTCCTATGAGCAGCGTTTCACTCACCAACGAATACCTCCAGGTGCTCGTCTGCGCAGGCGGACTCGCGTTTTCCCCGGCTGGCTCCCAGAGCGGGCCGGACACGATCCGCCTCGAACTGCCAGGGACCATGCGCGGCGAAGCCACGATTGTCGAGTGCGCCGATGAACGCCGAGGCAAGGGGCGGCGCTTGGTCCTTCAGCACGGCGACCGCGTCACCACGGCCACGATCCATGATCGGGATCCGTTTGTTTATCTGGAAAGCCATGTTGAGAACGCGAGCGGAGAGCCGGTCACGTTCGACCAAATCCGTGTCGCCGACCTCGTTTTTGAATCCCCGGAAGGTGCAGATGCCTCGAAGTGGAGCACGCTCGGATCGGGAGGAATGAAACCCGCAGGCACCCCCGAAAACAGCTTCGCTTACTATGCCGTAGCGGATGTGGCTTCACGAAACGGAGCAGTCTGCGCGTGGCTCACCCAACAACGCGGTTTGGGCACGATGCTCCCTGTCTTTAAGGACGGCCAACTGCGCGTTGGTGCCGAATTGGAATTCGGCAACCTGCGCATCCAGCCCAATCAAGCCCGCGAGACGGACACGCTCGTCATAGGATTTTTCTCCGACGTGCGCCTCGGACTCGAGCGATTTGCGGACACCGTAGCGCAAAATTACGATATCCACTTGAAGCCGAAGCCGGATGTCTTTTGCACCTGGTATGCCCGCCGCCATTCTGCAGATGGAGCCCTCACCGAAGACGCTCTCGCGGTGAATGCCGCCTTCGCCAAGAAGCATCTCCAGCCATTCGGCTTGAATGTATTCCAGATTGACGACCACTGGCAGGCTGACAGCCACAGCAAGTCCACTGTCGATGAGAACTTGGATAAGGGTCCGATCAAAATCTTCAAAGAAACGAATACGAACTACCCGAGCGGAATGCCACTCGCGGCCGAAAAACTCCGGCGTGATGGCTTTGTTCCGGGCATCTGGTATATGCCATTTGCGGGTGAGAGCAAGGGCGCGGCGACCGATTTTCCGCCAGAGATTTTTGCCAAGGATCCTCAAACCGAAAACCCCGTTTCGAACACCCGCTGGTCGGGAGCCACGATCGACTCGACCTCGCCGGATGGCGAAGCCTTTTTGCGCGACCGATTCCAACGCATCCAAAAGTGGGGCTACTCGTATATCAAGGTCGACGGCCTGCACCTCGGCGCTCCGAGCCACAATATCTATGTCCACCGCATCCCAGCGGGAAAATCTCTACGGCCCGCCGTCCTCCACAACCCCGATAAAACTTTCATCGAAGGCTATCGCTACGGATTGAAAATGCTCCGCGAAGAAACGCCCGGTACCTTCGTGCTCGGCTGCACCTCGACGCAAAACATGGTTTCCTTCGCACCGATCTTCGGCATGGTCGATGCCATGCGGGTCGGACCAGACAATGATCTGGCGACCAAAGGAGACTGGAAGGAGCTCGTCTTCGGCGCGGACTTCGCCGGCAACCTCTGGTTCCTCAACAACCGCGTCTGGTATAACGACCCAGATCCTTTCTACGTCCGCGAATCCAATCCGCTCACCAAAGCGCGATGGATGGCTTCGTGGCTGGCCGTGAGCGGCGCAATGAATACCACGAGCGAGCGGTATGGCGAGTTACCTCCCGAGCGACTCGACATCATTAAGCGAACTCTGCCTGCGCACGACTTCCCGGCTCGTCCAGTGGATATCCTCGAGCACGAAAAGCCAGCCCTCTGGATCGTCGGCAATGATCGCCTGCATATCGTGGGCCTATTCAACTGGGATGAAAAAAATCCCAACACCATCGCGTGTGATCCCGCCCGCATGGGGCTGGATACCTCGAAGAAGTATGACGTCTTCGATTTCTGGGCGAACCGCTACTTGGGAACGGTTAGCGGCACATGGAATGAGACATTGGAAGGCGCCGGTTGCCGCGTACTCGCCCTCCGCGAGACAGCGACCCACCCGCAACTTCTCTCGACCTCTCGCCACATCACGCAGGGGCTCATCGATGTGAAGTCGGAATCTTGGGACCCCGCCGCTCGCATCCTCAGCGGCACAAGCGCCATGGTGGAAGGCGATCCCTACGAACTTCGACTCGTCTGCCCTGATTCCCTCTCACCCACCAACATCAGCGTGAACGAAAACGATGGCACCTGCTCTGGTTTCACCCGCGAGGGCAACCTCGTTCGCGTCACCATCACTCCGAAAAAAACCGGCGCGGTGGATTGGGCACTTACGTTCAATCTCAAATAACATCGCTTCTAGGTTGCCCTCGCACCCTTGGATCGCCCCCCAGTCGATATCCTAACATGAATCTTCTTAACCCCACCAAGCTCGCGATACTCCCACTCCTATCTGTTGGACTTCTGCTTCTCTCCGCCTGCAAGCCAGCAGAACCCCCGAAAATTGTCGCGACAAATACCGGCAAAAGCGGTCCGGGTGCACAAACGATCAAAGGTGGGGATGTCACTATGACCTTCGGAGCGGAAGGTAAACCCCTTTCCTACACTCGTGGGAATGGGTCAAACCTGATCAACACCGCCGATCCAGGTCCGGGATTTGTTCTCACCACCGGCGCGGGGCCTACAGAAAAAAAAGTCCCGCTTTCTTCCTTGGAATCTCAAAATGGCAAGTTAATCGCCACAGGGGCGGACAACTCCCGTGTCACCTTTGCCATCAACGCCGGGATCAACTACATCTCCTTCCGCATCGAGCGAATCGAAAATATCCCTGAAAATTCGGAACCCATCTTGAGTTTCAGAGCCAACTTCAAAGGGGTCGGCCCCGAGGCGGTCGCTTTGGATTACATGACAAATGCAAGTGGACTGTTTGCCACTCGCCGCTTTTTTGTGGAGGCCGCATGGCCGTATCTCTGGAAGCGTGGAGATAAAGACCCACTCGGCGGATTCGCGTTCTTCATTCCCCTCAATGACGACGATCAAAACGACGCCCTTTTACGCATCTGGACGGAGGAAAAACTTCCTCACCCGAAAATCCTAGGCCAATGGACCTACGAGCGCGCCAAGCAATGGGTGAAAGATTGGGAGGAGAAATTCCGCGATACCCACACATTAACCATCAGCGCCGAAAAACCAGAGGACCTCGATGTCCTTTTCGAATACGCTAAAAAATTAAACGTCAACCGCATCTACATGCACACGGACACCTGGCGCGGAGCCTATTGGGTCTACGACCGTGATCCCTTGTCTATCAATAAAGCAGTTTTCCCTCGCGGCGAAGCGGATCTGAAGGCCTTCAACGATAAGCTCAAGGCGAATAACATGGACGCCATGATGCATACCATCTGCTACGGAATTGGGCCTGAGGGCTCCAAGTATCTCGGGAAAGGCAAAAAAGCCGACAAGCGATTGGCCAACTGGGGGAAAGGGAAATTGGAAAAACCCATCTCCGCCACTGATAAAACCATTCTCTTCCGCCCCGATCCAGGGGTAAAAGTTCCCGTGAATTCAACCAATGCACCGATGGGCTCAGCCGAGTCCCAAGCTAATTCCTATGGGGGTTGGTGGAAATTCACCGATGTGCTGATCGGGGACGAGATCGTGTCGTGCAAATTCACCAATACCGATCAACCCGTATGGACTCTCACCGAGTGCCAGCGCGGAGCCTCTGCGGCGGCTCATGACGCCGGCACAATGACGATCGGTCTTCTGAAGGCCTACGGCCAAAATTACTATCCGAGCAGCATGACGGATATGTGTGAAGAGACGGCCCGAGAATATGCGGAATTTTTCAATCGTCTCGGCATCCAACACCACGAATACGATGGCGCGGAAGACCATTGCGATGTGCCGTGGGGATTTTCCAAATGGTCGATGTTTGTTTATCAGAATACGGACCACCTCATGACCAGCAACACTTCTGGAGGGACGCCCAATCCCTGGGATTTGGTGTATCGGTTTAAATCAGGCGGTGTTTCCAACATGACGAAAAGAGGGGGTGGCAGCGCCGCCCTCGCACTGGATCGCGACGGGCGCCTCTCCACCAGCCCGATTGAAAACCACTTCACATTGGCTCGAGGCGCGGCAGGTAACAGCACAGGCTTCGCCATTGGAAAACCGGAACCGATGTTCGGACTCTTTCCAAAAACCATTCAAGAGCATGGCTTGGCCACGCTCGTTGCAGAACAATATGCTCTCTGGCGAGAACTGGCCCCTAAATTGACACCCGAACTCCGCAAACAGATTTCGGAGTCCATTTACCACGACAAGACGCCCAATGCCTTGGATGCGGGCCATCCCGTTGGCAAAACGATCTTCGAGGCTCGGCGCTCCGAGGGGGGCTACGAAATACAGCCCTTTTGCATCATGGTACGAGGCAACAAGGAAGATGTGGAATGGAAGACCGTCCAGGAATTCGGCCCCATCATGCCTCGCCAATATGTCGCTCCCGGCATGCGCTTGAAATTGGAAAATCCGTATCCGCGCCAAGCTCCCCAATTTATCATCCGTTTTTTAAATGGCTACTCCGATGGAGCTGTCGCCACAACAGCGGGCCCAGCGGTCGCTGCGAACAAAGATATGGAGGGCTATATGATTGGGGCTGGCGTGAACGCAGAACATCCCGCCCCGACAGCGTCACCCGCAGCGACTCCTGCTCCAGCCGACAAGAAAGCGGATGCAACCGCCATCTACAAAATGCAACCCAAGGCCGCGCAGATCACCAATCCTGGACGCCATCAGTTCAAGGATATCGACTCCGCGCTCGAGGTTTCCTTTGATAACTCGAATCAAGACGAAGTGTTCCTGCCATCTGGCTTGCCGAGTTACACATTCAAAGCGAATCCCCAAAACGCGCGCGGGGTGGGCATGACTGTCACGGGTGACGGTAGCGGAGCTTACTTGATCGTTCAGGTTGGCCCCAACAAGGACTATGTCGTCCCGATCGACTTCACCGGAAAGAAAGATATCATCATTCCAATTGGCGAGGCTGCCAGATCCACCGGCACTTGGGGAATGCGATATCACACCAAGCGCGCTGGCTATGGGCCCGTTTTTTCGGTCTCCATCGGATTTGGACGAGTGATGGCAAAAACCTATCCGAAAGTCTTGGTGGAAAATCTCCGTATGCTTGGGGAAACCCCTTCCTCGATGAAAAATCCAGTCATCCACGCTGGCTTAGGCACGCTGACGATCCAAGGCGAGGTCAAGAGCGACCAATACCTCTGGTATCAAGGCGGAGACAAGGTCGGCGTGTATGATCTCAACTGGCACCCGTTGGCGACCTTGCCTGTAGTGCTGCAGGATTATGCCGTGGACAAGGGATTTTCCGAATTCTGGATCGATGGCGAGTGTGGCACCCCCCCGCCTTGGCTGGACGTTCAATTCATCGCCAAAGGCAACGTCATTCCGCTCAAAAAGGAGAAATGAGACAGGATTGCAGGATTTGCAAGAGCCTAATGGCGTCATGAATAGCGTTGCCGCGTTCGATTTTCTGAAGTGGATTGAGGGAAATTGATTCTGCGGACTGCGCATTCCGTTGAACAAAACGCTACCACGCTCGACGATGCAGAGCTTGACGAGCTGAAAGCTGGCTTGCCAAGCCGTAGTCTCGCAGCGGCGATTGGGTCCGCCTACGCGCCTGCGGCGCTGCG
>CAIWSO010000196.1 GCA_903915315.1 uncultured Spartobacteria bacterium
CGGATTTGATCGGGACTTTTCAGAGTTTCGCAAAGCGTGAAAGGGGTGAAACGTCAAAAAACGACATCAGTCTTGATTTATCCCGCCCGTGCGCGGTTTATGTGCTGTTCGATACCCAAGCGACCCCGCCCGATTGGCTACAGCGTGATTTTCGCGATACCGGACTGCGCGTACGCAGTGGCCCGTGGGGAAAATTTGCGCGTGAAGTCAGAGACCCTGAGCCAGACGCCAATGGAGAACTGAATCTGACCCATTCCGTGTGGCGTCGGGATGTGCTGTCCGCTGCGACAGTGAAACTCGGCCCACCCGGGAACCCAGGAACAAGTTATCCCTACGCCATGTATGGGGTCGCAGTGAAGGCGCTGGAGTGAAGTAATGGAGTGACTGCGGTTGCGCTGTGTGTTGGAATGCTCCTTGGTTCCGATGGGCAGAGTGCGAGCAAGCAGCCCAGTCTCAACACGGCCGAGACGGCCATGCCCCCTTCTTTTGGCGTTCTAGATTTGGGGTTTTTTACATCGCCGGTCAACGCGTTAGCAGACGGGGAAGACGTTGCTGATGCATTGAGGATAAACTGAAAATGCAGGTCCGTTTTGGAACTCGTTTTATGTTTTTTCGACTTCAATGAGGTGGAAGACGGTGTCCTCCCCTGACTCATAGTTCAATACGATTTCGGAAACTTCCGGCAAAATGACCGTCTTGGTTTTCCACTCGCCGCTGTTGCTATTCTCAATGCGGGTTCCGTCTTTTCCTGGAACCCCGAGCGACCATACTCCTGTGCCCTTATCAAGGTAAGTGACAGTCACCTTCGCCATTTTGGAATTAAATGATGGATCAAGCTGGAAGCGCATTTGCTTCTTGCCGGACTGATGCTCAAATGCGCGACCGAAGCGTCCATAGATGGATTCGTCGATATTCCATCGACCGACATCGCCTGAGCCTGGGTCGATCTGCGTCAGGAATCGGGAGTAGTTCCCCGGCACAGTCCCCCACCCCACATCGTTGGGACCCTTTGCCTTGCGGTTGATCATGCCCCCGCCTGTCGCCTTTTCTGGATCCTCCATGCGTGCGCCGTAGGCGGCATAGTCTTGAGCAATTTTGAGGTAACGCTCGGCATCCTTTTTATTCTCTGGTTTGCCGCCAAATTTCGTGGCGGGAAAGCGGTCGAAGTCGGAGGCGTCGAGTCCGTCGCGCAGAGCGCAGAACGCGGCGGGTGCGGTCGCGGGGTTCCTGTGGCCAGCATACTTATTAAAGAACGCGCAGGCGGGCCAATTGGCTTTGTCCTTCAAAGCCTTGGTGGGAACATTCCAAATGTCCAACCGACCGTGCGATGCAAAGAGGCCCGACCAGTAAAGGGCTTGCGGAATATTGCGCTTCGACCAGCCCATTTCAAACAACTCGCCATCCATTTCACCCCGCATGAGAACCCATTTGCCGCGTTTATTTGCTTCGGATTCGATGGCGGCGTGCTTGGCCAGTCGCTTGTCATTATCGCTGACCAAGTAGCCATGACTGAACATCCCCTGCTTTAAGGCAATGACTTGCATGTTATCGATAAGCCACTGGGATTCCTCGCCGCCATTGGCATCAGCATTCACGAGGATGGGCATGCCAGGCATCGCCTTTTGGTAGCGAGCCCACGCTTCGAGACGAAAATTGTTCCAGTCTTCATCTGAAATATCCTGCTCTTTATCGAGTGGCTTTCCTTTCCAGGGCTGTCCATCACCCGTGGAGCCTTCGGCACATTGGACCATGACAATGCGCTCGCGCAGAGCGGGTGGTAACGAATTGATGTAGCTCCCGAAAGCGTCGATGAGCCCGAAAAATGCCTTTTTGTATTCCGGGTGGAGGTAGGTGGGATATTTGCTCTGTTTATTGGTTTTCTGACCCAAAGCATTGACATCCCTGTCAGTGGTGACAACCGGCACGCCTTTCGAGTAGATCCACTCCGGCGCATCCGGCCCTAC
>CAIWSO010000197.1 GCA_903915315.1 uncultured Spartobacteria bacterium
AATTCGTGAATGGTTTTCTAGGTTCCCTTTATGCCCTGCTAGGATTTCTTGCTGCGGTGCTCGCCCAGCGCCTGATCGCAAACTTCAAGCCCGCGATGATTTTTACAGCCTTGGGGATTCTGGTTTTTGCACCACTGGTTGGCCTCTGCTTTGCCTCACCGATCTGGGGGCTTTGGGTGGTGATACCGATCGGACTCTCTATGCCAATGATGCAGTATTTTGTCTCGAGCTATCTCAACGAGTGGACTGAGTCGAAGCTACGTGCAACGGTATTAAGTTTTCGAGGGGTAGCTCTCAATATCGGCTACGCCTTTGCTGGCATCGGATTTGTGGCCGTAGCCTCGTCCATACGAGCTACCGGAATAGACCTTTCGGAGACTGCCATCTTTGCAAAAACATTACTCGCCTTGCCGATAGCCTTCGCTCTGGGAAGCCTGTTACTGATGTTGGCGGCTTTTGGAAAACGGAAGGCTCCAATAGAAAACTGAAACACTACTCCGTTGGAGCATCACCCGTTTTAGGAGGCTTGGAATCCTTATACCAAAGAATGCCGTGCTGCCGTAGAGTGAGGATGAGGGCCCGGATGTTCTCGGCTGTTTCGGGATTGCTGATCAGCATGCCGAGTGCGCCTTTGCCTTTGCTGACCTGCTCGACAAGCGTACGGACGCTCGTGAGTGTTTTCTGAAACTCGTCGGCGGCTTTTTTGGCTGAGTCAACCGCACCTTGACTGCTTTTCACCGTAAGGTTCGCTTGCGACATAAGAGAGTCAGCCTTCAATGACGCTTCCGCAATCTTCTCCGAGGTTATGTGCAGGTTTTTGATCGTATCCGTGATTTTTTGGAGTTCGTCCTTGGTGAGGACGGAGTCGTTGATTTTGGTCACAGCGGAATTCACGTTCCCGATTGTTGCCCGCAACTCGGCGATCAGATCGCCGGCCCCGGATGCCATTCCCTCAATGCCGTCGGGCACATCCGAGCCTTTGACGGTGGCGTCAGGCTCGATGACTTTTTGATCCTGGACGCCTTTCTTGAGATTGATCTGGATATATTTGTCCCCAAGGAGACCAGAGCTTCCGATCACAAAGTCACTTCCAACGGGAATTCGAACCTGCTCCATGATTCGCAGATCCACATAAACACCACGCATGTCTGGCCTAATGATCGGGTCACTTGTCATTCGTCCAATCTTGGCTCCTGCAAGCAGAACCTCAGATCCACGCAGCAGGCCGCTAGCATTAGCAAACTCCACCCGCACATTGTAAAAATCACTAAACCCTTCTCCCATACGTCCGAAATAGACGACCATCAGGGCCACGGTACTAAGCCCAATCAATATAAATACCCCTACTTTTGCCTGCGTGGAATAGTCTTCTCTGGTCATTTGGTAAGCTTCAATAAATGGTTTCGCCCGATCTACCATCCACAAAATCACGGACGTTAGGGTCGGTGGTGCTACGGAGTTCCTCCGGTGTGCCAATAAAATAAATGCGCCCCTCGCTCAGCAAGGCAACTCTATCCGCAATGTGGTAGCAACTCACCATATCGTGAGTCACCACGATGGAGGTGACATGCAGTTCCTTCTGAAGATGTCGGATGAGTTTGTTGATACTGTCCGAGACGATCGGATCCAAGCCCGCTGTAGGCTCGTCATAGAGAATCACTGCTGGAGGCGAAATAATCGCACGTGCCAAAGCGACCCGCTTACGCATTCCTCCACTCAGGTTCACAGGCATCTTACGATCATGGCCGGACATATTGACCATCGCAAGGGCTTGCTCGACCTTCTCCATGATGACGGAGGGATTTTTTTCGCCCCTCTCCCGAAGAGGGAAGGCGACGTTGTCAAAAACATTCATCGAGTCGAAAAGCGCCCCATCCTGAAAGAGCATACCAATATGTCGCCGGACCGGCTCCAATTCACGCTCGTTGAGTTTCGTCACATCCATGCCTTCAAAAAGAATGCTCCCTGAAACGGGATGCATAAGCCCGATCAAATGGCGAAGAAAAACGCTCTTGCCGCCACCACTCTTGCCAAGGAGCACCAGCGTTTCACCCTCGATGATGTCAAGCGAGAGCCCGCGCAGGATTTCCTGGGTCCCGATTTTTTGAACAAGGTTTTTAACCTGAATGAGTGGCTTTGCATCCATTATCCAGCGGGAAAGATGATGTTGAGTGCCATAGTGAGGAAAAAATTCACAATCAGAATCGCCAGCGAGCAATTCACGACCGTGTATGTCGTAGCGCGACCGACCCCCACCGCGCCGCCCTTGGCATTGAGACCCTCGCGACAACTGATAAAAACAATGATCCCCGCAAAAAAGAAACCCTTCACCAGCGCCATCACGATATCGCTTGAATCAACCCATTTCTGCGTGTTCGCCAAAAAATAAACCCCTGAAATGTTGAGCACTTTCACGCCCACATAGTAACTGGCGAGAATACCGCAACCCACTGATTCCGCGACCAGAAATGGCATCGAAATGAATATCGCTATAGACCTCGGAACAACAAGGTAGTCCACAGGACTCACCGCTAATGCACGAAGAGCATCGATCTGCTGAGTGACCTTCATTGTTCCTATTTCTGCACTCATCGCAGCCCCGACTCGACCCGCAACCATCACTCCCGCGAGCACCGGACCCAGTTCCCGAAACATCGACACCGCGACCACGGACCCAACAGCCGTTTCCATATTCAGACTCGCAAACTGAAAGTAGGCCTGCGCCGTGAAGACCGCTCCTGTGAAGGCTCCGGTTACCACCACGACCAGCTGGGAACGATAGCCGATTTCTGCAATCTGGTAGAGCACAAGCCTCGGACGGATCCGCCCCCGCGCAATCGAAAGCAACGTTTCCCCCGCCAACATAGCCACTTCACCCAAAAAGATGAGAATATAAGAATAAACCAACTTGATGTATGAGATTAAAACCATGCTTGTGTCGACGGGAGCAGAGGAAAAACCCGCCTAAAAGATTCTTTGGGTTTTTTTGCAGGAGCTGATCTCCTCTGGCAATCGGCCCACAAACTTGAGATTCAGTTCCAGCTTGGCGAAAATGGCTTCGAAGGTGCTGAGGCGAGGAACCTCACCCCCAAATTCCATATAGATAATATCATGGTCGGTATCGACTTTATATCGCAATCCCGGGATCACATCCAACTCCAGAGCCAAGCCCAACATCTTGTCAGGCGCGCGCACCCCGGCGGCATAAACTTCTAGTTCGACCATGTTCCAATTTTCAACTGAAGCCCACTCAAAGCAAGGCAGATTTTCAAAGGAAACATTCCCTCACCAAACTGGCCCCTGATGCGGACCGAATTCGAGTTGAAATCACCCTCTCCATGATACAGCATGACGCATTGCTTTGACTAAATTACGCCTCTATTCCCTATTCGCCGCCACGGCTCTCTGCTTGTGCGGGAATCTTCTCGCTGAGGATTCCTCCAACATCTTTTTACAGGGCTATCAGGAGTTTCAGGCTGGTGAGAAATGCGAACGCGACAGCCAATTGCGTGAAGCACTTAATCGCTACACGACAGCCGAAAAAACTTTGGAACATCTCCAAAAAATGGATCCAAATTGGCAGGAAAGCGTCGTCGCATACAGACTCAGAAAGACGAAAGAGAGCATTGAGCGGGTTCGCTCGATCATTGCAAACGTTCCCCCAGTGGAGGAAACGGTCACAGCACCTCTGCCCTCCCGAGGCTTTGATATTGATATCCCAGAACCGCTCGTAAATACGCGGCCCACCGACCCCTCTCCTATCCAAGAAATGGATGCAAGGACTTCCTCCCCCTTGCTCGAAATGCAACGCGCGCTCAAGGACTCACGCAAGGAAGTCGCCCGACTTGAGAAGAAACTTCAGGAACAAGTCGAAAAATCCAACGGCCAATTGGCGAGCGCAAAGATGGAAGTCGAAAAGACCAAGACCGCGCTCGTGGAATACAAGTCCCGCTTGGCTCAAGCCGAGGACTCGCTCGCCAGCGCAACACGTGAACGTGATCAATTCAAAGCCAAAGCCGCCGCTCCCGAGCAACATTTCGAAAAACTTTCCAACCGCATCACCCAACTCGAATCCGAAAAAGAAGCCCTCCAAGAAGAAAACGATCGCATCGCTACGAAACTCGATAGCGCCGCAGCCTACGTCCAAAGCTCGAAAGCCGCTTTGAATGACTCCGAGACAGACCGCAAATCGCTAGCGCGCGAACGCGACCAAGCTGTCGCCCGCACAAAACGCATCAAGGATAACGACACCGAGATCCAGCGCCTGAGCGAACAAATGGAGCAAATGAAAAAAGAATTCCAGATCGACAAGTCCGCCTTGGAATCCCAACTCGCGGAGCAGAAACCCAAGCTCGATCAGTTGGCCAAAATTGAAGCGGAGAACAAAGTCCTCGCGGACAAACTCAGCCAAGCCGAAAAAATCCTCGCCGGTGGAACTAAAACCGATGGCCAAAAAGCCATGCTGGAAATGGCGACCCAGATGGAATCGCTTCAAAAAAATGTCGATAGCCTCCAATCTGAATTGACTGACCGTGACCAAAAAATCAAAAGTTTGGTTGCCAATTTAAGCGAGGCCTCAGCCGAGAGTAACCGACTGAAACTCGCCACCAAGCCGAATGAGGAACAAAAACGTCTTACGGATGAAAACGAACTCCTCCGTAATGTTGTTTTACGCCAACTCAAGGAAGTCAACGAGCGTCAAGCCGCCGCAACCGACTTGGAAAGACAACTCCTCGAGCTTGAGGTGAAGTCCGAGTCGATCATGGATCGTATCTCCGATGTCAAAGCTCCCCTCACTCCGCTCAGCGACGACGAAAAACTGTTGTTTAAAGCTCCGGCGGTATTTTTATCAGCGCCAAATTCCGAATCCTTATCCGTCTCCATGGTCGTTGTGAAACAAGGCTCTGCATCGCAGAAATCCCCGACCCCCGAATCCGTTTCAGCGTCCGAATCGGTGAGTGATGACGTCGAAACCCTCGACACCAAAGCCCGTGAGTTGGCAGATTTGGCGGCCGAATTGTATAAAGACAAACGGTACTTTGATGCCGTTATTATCTACCGCCGCGCCCTCCAGGCTGCCCCCGACAACCTTTTTGTGATAGCCAATTTGGCGATCGCCAAAATCCAAACCGGAAAGATCCGCGATGCCCAAGCCGGACTCGAAAAGGTTCACGCTCAAAAACCCAAGGACATTTTGGTTTTGACGAATCTCGCTATTGTTTATTCGAAATTGAAAAATTTCGACAAAGCTCTCGAAACTTTGAATGAGATTCTTTCACTGGATCCTAAAAATGCCGTCGCCCACAATTACATGGCCATCGTTCTGGGAAAAACCGGGAAATTCAAAGAATCCGAAGATTACTTCCTCAAAAGCATCGCGCTAGATCCAAGCTACGCCAAAGCCTACTTCAATCTGGCTGTCATGTATATCGCCCAAACCCCTCCCTCGCTCGATCTCGCCCGCACCAATTACGAAAAAGCGCTAGCCCTCGGAGCTGAGCCTGATGAAATCCTCGAGCGCCGACTCAATCCCACACCGAGTGCAACACCGAGTGCAACACCGAGTGCAACACCG
>CAIWSO010000198.1 GCA_903915315.1 uncultured Spartobacteria bacterium
CTCCTCTTCACCCTCACAACGGCACCACGAGAGGTATCGGCGAAACAACGCATCTTACTATTCGCCGTCCAGCTCGGCATCCCTCATCTCTGCGACCTCTCGAGCACTAAACCGCCGATCTCGCGAAACCTACGGATTTATCGTCCCTTTTTCCCGACGTCTCGCGATGAATCAGGCGAAAGGAAGGGCCTCCAAATCCCTCACCGATTTCGACTCGCCGCAGGTAACCGTGTGGATACCGATTCCGAATGCTTTCAATTCGCCATCCATGAGTGTGCCCACGCTCCAAGCGATAGGGGGATTCATGATTTTGACCATGGTCACCGACGAGAATCTCGCACTAGACCGCGGCGGCATCGTGTCGCATTTCGTCGATTTAAGTCGCTGCAAAAAACGCTTTTTTTGCATTTTCAACGAATGGTCGTTTTGGCGGGTTGAACGGATTTTACTGAACTCTGAATGGCGCTAGAGGCAGGCGGAATATAGCGAAACGGGCCTCACCGATTTGCGTGTTTTTGAAAAATACTCCATACAACGGTCGATGAAAACCTATCCCACTCGCCACCCAAACTGGATTGATGAAACCGACTTCACACAGCCTCCTAAGAAAGGTTGGACCGAGCGAATCGGCATCTCATTCCCCGTCGCCTTTGTCATCGTCCTCGGACTACACCTCACCGTCCTAGGCGGGATCTACGCGAGCAATAAACTCAAATCCCGTCAACTCACCCAGCCATTGGCTGCCAAGGATAAGGAAGCCGCCAAAGGCCCAGTCTCGGATGCTTTCGTAGCGCGAAATGATTGGCCAGACTCGAGTGCTGCCCCAGCAGTAAAAACAATGCCCAAGCTTGCTCAAAAACCCACCAGCAAAGTAGTGGCTACTGAGATCAAAAAAACCAACCCGATCGTCGTCCAAAACACAAAAGCAAAAATCGAGACCCCTAAGTCGAATCAAGCCATCGCAGCGACCCCCTCGCCTTCAGCAGCACCCATACCAGCCACTGTAGCAAAATCAAACAACAGCGCCTTGAGAGCCCAATTTCTCGCTACCCAAATGGCTAGCCATCCCGCATCGGCAGTCAAGGAAGTCCGCCAAGCCATTCCCACAAAGGCAAGCGTCCAACCCATCGCCGCAACAAATACCGAGCTCAGTGTGCCCGTTGTACCTAAAGCTATAGCCGCGAAGCCTACTCCCGTTTCGCCCTCCTCAGCTATTCAGCCAAGCACACCCGCCCCCGCCGTGACCGAATACGTCCTCAACGGCGGCGACAACCTCTACTCCGTCTCTCGCCGCCTTCAGGTGCCCTACAACGAGCTCATGGAGGCCAATGGCATCACCGACCCTCGTCAGTTGCGTGTTGGCCAAAAACTCAAAGTCCCAGACCGCAAATCCGACATCTAGTCCCACTCTCCAATACCACTCCATTCCCAATTAGCCCATCTACCAAATGCACCTCAACCTCTCAGATACCAACCCCTCGAAACTCCTCCAGACGCTCCAAACGGCCTTCATGAATAAAGACAAGAATGTGACTCTTGATCTCTTGGGGCCGGGACTGATTCTGAATGATACGGCATTGATGCTGTATGAGGAAATTCGCAACCGCCCGAGTTGCACGAAGGTCCACATCCACTCTCGCACCTGCCTCTTCGATGGAGCCATCTTACTTTGGCTCGCCGGTGACACCCGCAC